>JBDSOE010000063.1:0-6138 GCA_039915005.1 Ginsengibacter sp. | reverse complement strand
CTTAAGCCAGTTCCTCTACATTGACCAAATGACTTACTTTTTTTACCATGCCTAAAATCTGGGGAGTAGCTTCTACCTCTTTGGTAGCATTTACTTTATTAAGTCCTAAGGCTTGTAAAGTAAGCTTTTGACGCTCAGAACGGTCAATTCCGCTTTTCACTTGTGTTATCTTAATCTTTTTCATGTCTGTTATTTTTTAGTATCCCAATGTTGATAATTGGCATCGGGATGTGGGTGTCAGGTGTCAAGATAAGCGATGTTCCTTTTCTTTCTCCCTGCTTCTTCTACTTAATCTTATCCGTTAAAAACTTTCTTCAAAGAAATATTTCTTGTCTTGGCCACTGCTATGGGCTCTCTTAAAGCAGCCAAAGCTTTTACAGTAGCTTTTACCACGTTTTGTGGATTGGCAGATCCTAAAGACTTTGCCAACACATCCGTGATCCCAGCGCTTTCCAACACTGCTCTCATACTACCTCCGGCAATAACACCGGTACCTTGTGCTGCGGGTTTTATTAAAACTTTAGCAGCGCCTTCTTTGCTCAATTGTTCGTGCGGAATAGTGCCATGAGCAACAGGAACCCTTATCAGGTTCTTCTTTGCATCATCTATTCCTTTAAGAATGGCTTCCTGAACTTCCTTGGCTTTGCCAAGTCCCTGGCCTACCACACCGTTGCCATTTCCCACCACTACTAATGCGGAAAAACTAAAGGCTCTTCCTCCCTTGGTAGTTTTTACCACACGGTTTATAGACACTACTTTTTCTTTTAGTTCAAGATCAGCGCCTTTAATTCTTTGCGTATTTGATTTCAACATTATAACCCGATTTTATATTTTAGATTTTAGACTTTAGATTGAGAAGCAAAGAAATTTTACAAGTATCATTCTAAATATCTATTCTATGTTTAATTTTTTTATTTTAGATTTTTGATTTTAAACCCGGGAGTAAATGAATACTCTCTGCAATCGAAAATTTCAAATCTAAAATTGCAGCCCGCCTTCTCTGGCGCCTTCTGCCACCGCTTTCACACGGCCATGGAATAAGTAACCGCCACGGTCAAAGACCACATCTTTAATACCCAATTCTTCCAACTTCTTCGCTATGGACGCCCCTACCAATTTGCTGCTCTCTACTTTATTTACTTTTTGTGCAGCAATATCTTTTTCACGCGATGAAGCAGAAGCTATGGTAACGCCGCTTGCATCATCAATAAGCTGAACGTAAATATCTTTATTGCTTCTAAATACGCTAAGCCTTGGCTTTGCAGCGCTTCCGCTTATTTTTTTGCGAATGCGATAACGGATCTTCTGCCTCGCGCTTATTTTTGTGCTCATTTTATTCTAATTTATTTCTCCGATTTTGCGGAAAACGTTTGACTTATTTATTTCTTTCTTTGCCTAAGGCTGATTATTTACCAGCTGACTTACCCGCTTTTCTACGTAAAATTTCTCCTTCAAACTTCACACCTTTTCCTTTGTAAGGTTCGGGTTTACGTAAACTTCTGATCTTAGCGGCTACCTGTCCCAGCAATTGCTTATCTATACTGGTTAACGTAATCTTTGGGTTTTTACCTTTTTCATGCGCAGTGGTAATCGTTAATTCCTTAGGTATTTCCACAAGTATATTGTGAGAATATCCTAAAGAGAGATCCAGGAGATTTCCCTGATGAGAAGCCTTGTAACCTACACCGACCAATTCAAGGGTTTTGGTATAGCCATCTGTAACACCCTGCACCATATTATGAACCAGGGAACGGTATAAGCCATGCATGGCTTTGTGCCTGATCTGGTCTGTAGGGCGGGTAAATACAACATGATCCTCTTTTACTTCCACAATAATATCCCGATCAATCGCCTGCTTCAGTTCGCCTTTCGGACCTTTTACTGTTATTATATTATCTGCACCCACACTCACATTTACACCTTTTGTAATTGCAACGGGATTCTTTCCAATTCTTGACATAGCCGGTTTTTTATTTTATTTATGAAGTTGGCAGTGTTCAGCCACGACTCAGGCTTAATTATCTTACCAATATTAATTTACTTTTTATTCTTGTTCCCATATTTCAAAACAGCCCGAAATATCAGATATAATATAATAAAGACCAACCCGGTTTGTACAATAGTTCCAATACCTGAGTCCATGATTATTAATAAATATTACACAACACCTCACCACCCACATTCTGCGCCCTGGCTTCTTTATCTGTCATCACTCCTTTAGAGGTGGAAATAATTGCAATACCCAACCCGTTCTTTACTCTTTTAAATTCCTGTGGCTTTGAATAGGTACGCAAACCCGGACTGCTTACTCTTTCAAGGCTTTGAATGGCAGGAACTTTAGATTGAGGATCGTATTTAAGGGCGATTTTAATAAGGCCTTGTTTAGAATCATCTTCAAATTTGTACTTTAAAATATAACCTTTATCGTACAAAATCTCTGTGATACGCTTTTTCAAATTACTGGCCGGAATTTCCACCAGGCGATGGCTGGCCATTTGTGCGTTGCGTATTCTTGTTAAATAATCTGCTATAGGATCAGTAACCATTGTTTGTTTTTGTTTTATTTTTAATTAATTACAATGCGATATCCGTTTCCCCTTTAGGGGTTAGGGTGTTTTTACCAGCTTGCTTTTTTTACTCCCGGGATTTTCCCCTGCAAAGCCATGTCGCGAAACATATTCCTGGATAATCCAAAATGCCTCAGGTAGCCACGGGGGCGGCCTGTAAGTTGGCAGCGATTTTTAAGACGTACCGGCGATGCGTTTTTTGGAAGAAGATCCAGCCCTCTGTAATCTCCGGCTTCTTTCAAAGCTTTTCTCTTATCGGCATATTGCGCTACAATCTTCTCACGTTTCCTCTGCCTCGCCTTTATTGACTCTTTAGCCATGTTTTATTTTTTTTATTATCTTGATTTGAATTCGTCTATCCCGAAAAGCGTTCATAATTTACTACTTGCTTCTCAAAGCCTGATACTTACTTCTTTATATTTTTAAAAGGCATTCCCAATTCTTTCAACAACTCGAACGCTTCCTCATTAGTAGTCGCAGTGGTTACGAAAGTGATATCAAGTCCCGTAATTTTATTTACTTTATCAATATCTATTTCAGGAAAAATAATTTGCTCTGTAACACCCAATGTATAATTTCCGCGACCATCAAAAGATTTATCATTAATGCCCTTAAAATCACGTACACGTGGAAGAGAAACAGACACCAGCCTGTCAAGAAATTCATACATATTTACTCCACGCAAAGTAACTTTTGCGCCTATCGGCATATTTTTACGAAGCTTAAAATTGGAAATATCTTTCTTAGACATGGTTGCTACCGCTTTCTGTCCTGTAATAGTGCTTAGTTCATCAATAGCAATATCTACTAACTTCTTATCAGCCACGGCTCCGTTTACACCGCGATTGATGCAAACTTTAGTAAGCCTGGGCGCCTGCATTACCGTTTTGTAAGCAAACTTTTTCATTAATGCAGGTACAACTTCTTTCTTGTACTTATCTGCGAGTCTTGGAGTATATTTTTCGGTGCTCATTATTTAATTACCTCCCCTGATTTTTTTGCGGTTCTTACTAATTTTCCGTCTTCCCGGGTTCTGCTGATTTTAGAATGTGAATGAGATTTAGCATCCCAAAGCATCACATTAGAAATGGCGATAGGCGCTTCCATTTTTAGGATGCCTCCTTTCGTATTTTGAGCAGATGGCTTCGTATGTTTCGTAACGATATTAACACCTTCCACCAGCACACGGTTCTTTTCTGTTACTATCTGCAACACTTTACGCGGCTTCTTAAGGTCTTTATCATCACCGGTAATCACTACCACTGAATCGCCTTTTTTTATGTTGAACTTCGGTTTAAATCTTGTCTTCATTTTGACAAATATTTTGTCTTGATTAATTACTTATTAAATACTTTTTTTTCAAAAGGGGTGCAAAGATACAATTATAATTATAACACTTCGGGAGCCAGTGAAATAATCTTCATGTAGCCTTTATCGCGCAATTCGCGGGCCACCGGCCCAAAAATCCTGGTTCCTCTCGGATCGTCAGACGCAGTTAAAAGTACCACTGCATTATCGTCAAAGCGGATGTAAGATCCATCTTTGCGACGCAGTTTATTTTTAGTGCGCACAATAACCGCTGTACTTATTGCGCCTTTTTTAATTCCGCCAGCAGGTATGGCATCTTTTACGGTTACTACTATTTTATCTCCTACGTGTGCATAATCCTGTCCGGAATTTCCAAGCACTCTTATACACAGAACTTCTTTTGCTCCGCTGTTGTCTGCTACATTTAGCCTGCTTTCTTGCTGTATCATTTCTATTTTAAGCTTTGAGCTCTTAGCCATAAGCCAGAGCAATTAACATAAATATTTTCTCAATTCCCTACGGCTCAAAGCTCAAGGCTCGCAGCGCGCAGAATTTTTATTTCACTTTTTCAACAATCTCCAACAGTCTCCAGCGTTTTGTTTTGCTGAGGGGCCTTATCTCCATTATCTTCACGAGATCACCAATGCTGCATTCGTTCTTCTCGTCGTGAGCATGAAAACCGGTAGTTTTCTTAACGAACTTTCCATACAAAGGATGCTTTACTTTCCTTTCTACCTTTACCACAATCGTCTTGTCCATTTTATTGCTGGAAACTACACCAGTTCTAACCTTTCTTAAATTTCTTTCGGGCATTATATTTAATTTTATAATTTGATAATGTGCCGGTTTGCTAATGAAAGTCTCAATCCTTTACCCCTTTTGCATTAGCATCTGGCTAATCAGCACATTAGCCAATTAATTGTTTTTTTCTTAATTCAGTTTTTGTGCGTGCCAGGTCTTTCCTTACATCGCGAATGCTCATTGGGTTTTCCAAAGGAGAAACTGCGTGAGCAAATTTCAATTTCTTAATCCGCAACTCATCTTCTTCCATACGGGATTTGAGATCCTCTTCACTCATACTTTTCAAGCTGTTTACGAAATCGTTTCTGTTTGACATGGTATTCTTTATTTAATACTATTTTTATTTTAAACCTGGTTTAATCAGATTTGATTGTTCTAAGCTTCGTAATCCGGCCTTACTACAAACTTTGTTTGAATGGGCAATTTTTGAGCAGCCAGTTCAAAAGCTTGCTTGGCTACCTCCATCGGAATACCATCCGCTTCAAAAATGATTCTTCCCGGCTGAACCACAGCAGCCCAACCTTCGGGGTTTCCTTTACCTTTACCCATTCTCACTTCTGCAGGTTTTTTGGTAATAGCTTTATCAGGAAAAATTCTGATCAAAACATTTCCTTCACGTTTCATGTGGCGGGTTAATGCCTGTCTTGCTGCTTCTATTTGCCTGTTAGTTAACCAAACGGAATCCAACGCTTTTAAACCAAAGGTTCCGAATTCAATAGTAGCCCCGCGTTTTGTATCTCCCTTCATACGGCCTTTTTGCATCTTCCTGTGCTTCGATCTTTTTGGCTGTAACATAAATTAATTGTTGAATTGTTGAATTATTAAATTTTTATTTTCAGGAAACCTTTTTTAGAAAATCTTCTAAAAATTCCTAAACTATCTTCTGCCACCTCTCTGTCCACCTCCTCCACCACCTCTTCTATCACCGCCTCTGTCTCTGTCGCCACCTCTTCTGTCGCCAAAACCACCTCTTCTATCGCCACCGTGCATTTCATTTTCATTCTTTCCGCCACCGGCAATTATATTGGGATTCAAATCACGTTTTGCCAAAACTTCTCCTTTACAAATCCATACTTTTATACCAATTTTTCCATAAACTGTCTGGGCAAATACGCTGGCATAATCAATATCCATACGCAAGGTATGTAGTGGCGTACGGCCTTGTTTTATTTCTTCACTTCGTGCAATTTCAGCACCACCCAAACGTCCACCTACTCTTACTTTTATTCCTTCTGCGCCCATTCTTAAAGCAGAAGCAATTGACATTTTAATAGCTCTCTTATAGTTAATCCTGTTTTCAATTTGCTTCGCAATGGTATCGCCCACAATAGCTGCATCCAGTTCGGGCCGGCGAATTTCCAGGATGTTGATCTGAACGTCATCCTTTCCTGTCAGCTTCTTTAATTCTTCTTTTATACGGTCCACTTCTCCTCCGCCTTTGCCTATAATAATTCCCGGTTTT
>JBDSOE010000272.1:0-3560 GCA_039915005.1 Ginsengibacter sp. | reverse complement strand
AGGAGTTGCAGAAAAATGGATCTCAGATTAATTCCATAGTTCCTTAAGTAAAAAATTTCCTCCAATAAATGTTTTGAATCAATTTCTTCTTAATAGCTACACAAAGAGGCTCTTATTACAGCATTTTTTTGCGCGGAAGTAAGTCCATAATTGTATAATGTTGCTGCACGTTCTCTTTCATCGCGGTCGGTTACATAAAATATCTCAATCTCTTTTGCAGAAGTATATTGGAAGAAACGAAGCGCGCCGGAACTGTATCTGCGTCTGCCTTTTCAGTCCATTGGTACCATTAAACAGGTTCATAATCTTTCCCCCTGCAATCCCTGGTGATTACCTCCTCTAAAATAAATTGGAATCAGAAATACGCGAAGCAATAGTACATAATGTAGCGAACAACATCAGCAAAGCAGAAAGTTTTTTCACGCTAATACTATATTTTAAATCCGGTTGCAAAAATGAGGTATTAATTTTGATGCCCATCAGATTTTAAGAAACCCCTATGGCTTAACATTTGATTCTATTATTTTAATAACCAGTAATTTTAATAAAACATTAAACTAAAAAAATGGATTTCGTTGACTATTATAAAACTCTTGGCATTGCCAAAAATGCTTCCGTTGATGATATAAAAAAAGCTTACCGCAAACTGGCAAGGAAACTGCATCCGGACGTAAACCCCAATGATAAAGAAGCGCATAAAAAGTTTCAGCAGATCAATGAAGCCAATGAAGTATTGAGTGATTCTGAAAAAAGAAAAAAGTATGACCAATACGGCGAGAACTGGAAACACGCAGACCAGTATGAGCAGGCACGGCAACAGCAGAGCCAGCGCGGCAGTGGGGGCGGTTTTGGAGGCAGAGGGTTTGAAGATTATACCTATTCATCAGAAGATGAGGGAAGCTTTTCTGATTTTTTTGAATCACTTTTTGGTGGCGCCGGTGGCGCTAAAGGACCAAGAAGCCAGCCAAAATACAGGGGGCAGGATTATAACGCGGAATTACAATTAAGACTGAGCGAAGCATTCGTTACCCATAAACAAACCTTAACCCTCAATGGAAAAAACGTAAGAATAACCATTCCTGCAGGTGTTGAAAACGGGCAGGTAATTAAATTGAAAGGTTATGGAAGCACCGGTGCCAATGGTGGTCCCAATGGCGATCTGTTCATCACTTTTGTAATTAAAAATGATACAGCTTTTAAACGGGAAGGAAATGATCTTTACAAAACGGAAGACGTGGATCTTTACACAGCTTTACTGGGTGGAGAAAAAATGATTGATACGTTAAGCGGTAAAATAAAATTGAAAGTAAACCCCGAAACACAGAACACCACGAAGATCCGGCTGAAAGGAAAGGGCTTCCCCGTTTATAAAAAAGAGGGCCAATATGGCGACCTGTATATAACCTGGAACATAAAACTACCTACCCATTTAAATGAAAAGCAAAAAGAATTATTTATAGAATTATCGAAATTATCATCTTAATTTTTTTGTTATGGAACCCGAAGAATTAATACCGGCCACCGATTTCTGTCTATATCATAATATCGAATATTCTTTTATCCATTCGCTGGAAGATTCAGGACTGATAAGTGTTACCTCTATTCAGCAATCCGCTTATATTCATGCGGATGAAATTCAAAAGATTGAAAGGTTTGTGAGATTACATTATGACCTTGACATAAATTTAGAAGGCATAGAAACCATTAATCACCTTCTTGAAAGAATAGAAGAAATGCAAAGGGAAATTTTGGAGTTGAGGAATAAAGAAATTGGCTAACCCGCCCATTAAACAAAAGGCCATTCCTTCTGCACTTTTGCTTTAATGAGATATATTATCATCCCAAAAAAAATAACGCCCAATCCGGTAAACATTAATTTACTTCCGGTAGAAATAAGAATAAAAGTCCAGATACCAATGGCAAGAACTACCGGCAGAGGAAACAACGGCATTTTATAAGGAAAATCCGGTGGCTCTTTTTTGAAACGCAAAATCAATAGTCCGATGGCCTGGCCAATAAATTGTACCATGATGCGCATGGCAAGAATGGCGCTGATTACATCGCTCAGCTTAAACAATATGCTGAAAATAAAAGCCACGCCTCCCAGCACCAAAAGCGATACATAAGGGAAGTTCTTTGTGGGGTGCAGCTTACCGAAAATTTTAAAAAATTCTCCGTCAGCCGCGGCGGCATAAGGAATACGACTATAGCCCAGGGTTGCTGAAAACACAGAGGCGAAGGCCACCCACAAAACCAAACAGGTAACCACTTTTGCGGCAGTATTACCGGCCAATACCTGCATGAATTCGCTTACTACAAATTCACTTTCCTTTGCCTGCTGCCACGGAATTACACTCACTACACTTACATTCATCAGAAGATAAAAAACAGAAATTCCGGCAATGGAAATAAACATGCTGCGCGGAATATTTTTAGAAGGGTTTTTTATTTCACTTCCCAAATGACACACGTTGTAGTACCCCAAATAACTATACACAGATTTCACACTGGCAAAACCAATGGCAGTTACAAAAGCATAATCAAGCGTGAGTCCGGAATTAATATTTTGGATAGGCGCTAAAAAATTTCCATTCGCTATTCCTCCGCCAATAATCCAAAACATGGTAATGATAACACCACTCCATAGCAGCACGCTTATTTTTCCGATGGCTTCAATTTTCCGGTACAGCAAAACAACAATCAGAATTACCACACTTCCGCTCACCATCTTTTGAGTGAAGCCCGTCAGCGGTACTAAAAAAGAAAAATATTGCGCAAAGCCAATGGCCGCCGAAGCAATGACCAGGGGTGCTTGTATCATGGTTTGCCAGACAAATAAAAAACTCATCATTTTGCCTGCGCCGTTTTTTCCATAAGCTTCTTTCAAAAAATTATAGCTGCCACCTGCTCTTGGAAATGCGGCCCCCAGCTCGCTCCACACCATGGCATCTACAAATGATAAAAAAGCGCCGGCAATCCATGCATATAAAAACCACGGTCCATTCATCATACCTATCACCATTGGCAGCGTAATGAACGGGCCAATGCCTACCATATCAATCATATTAATAGCAGTAGCATGGCCAAGCCCCAATCTTCTTTCTAATACAGGCATTTAAAAACGAAGTTGATGATTCAGTAAAAGTAATATTGATAAAAAAGAAAACGGCAAAATTACAAAAGCATCATCAATGAGCTTACAGTTATTCGCATTATGCAAAGTGCCATTAAAAAAATGAAACTTTTTTTATCAAAGAAGAAAAGAGAAAAATAGAATAGTAAAATAATCGAATCTGCGTAATTTGTTTAATTCGTGCAACTCCCGTCTGAGGGACGAAAGCCGGGCAGGCGTGTCTCTAATTCATGTTTTCAATTTTTCATCCTCATCATTTCACCATAACCCATTCTCCCTGATAAGGCAACCACAGCGCGGGCAATACGGTTGGTTTTGGTCTCAAGGGTTTTAAAAAGTAAAGTTGTGAAAATGAATGCAGATATGATAACAACAGCAATCCGTGAAAAAATTAATGGCTTCATTGCTGATGCTATATAATACTGTG
>JBDSOE010000050.1:0-14150 GCA_039915005.1 Ginsengibacter sp. | reverse complement strand
GCCATATTTGCCATACATTATGGTATCTCCGGCTTTTATCTGCATGGGAATCAGGTTACCCGTTTGATCGGCATACTTTCCTTTTCCAACAGCAACTACAGTACCTTTCTGGGGCTTTTCTTTTGCTGTATCAGGAATGATAATTCCACCGGCGGTTTTTTCTTCAGCCTCATTGGGCTTCACAAGAACCCTGTCATCAAAGAGTTCAAATTTTTCTTTTGCCATAATTGTTAAAATTTTATAATTTATTATTTGGATTGCAAATGTACACGAATAATTGTACCAAAGAATGTAAACGGTTTAGTTGGCAGGGAATGAAAACGCTTGGCAGATTTTATAACGAAAAAATCGGTCAAAATTGCATTTTCTTAACAGAAAGGATCATTATGGTAAAGAGACTAATCCGTAATAGTTTGGTTCGTCATAAACAATATCCATTTCAATACCGGCCCTGTGAAACGATAACAAAAAAGGCCTCACGATTTTTAAAATCTATGAGGCCTCACTTCAATAAAGGAAACAATTATTTACGCTAATTTTTAATAAACTTTTCTGTCAGCCACGATTCTCCATCAAAGATCCGGATTGTATAAACATCAGGGGTCAGCAATGAAACATTAACTGAAATACTTTTTACACCACCTGCATATTTCAATGTTTGTTTCGTATTTCCCATTTTATCAATTATACGTATTTCCCGAATTGTTTTTTGAGCGCTATTACCGGTTTTTTCTTCAAGAGAAACACGGAGATTACTATTTGCCGGATTGGGTGAGAGAATAACCCGCAATGGTGTAATCCCACATGAGTTTGTTGTAGTACATTCAAACCTATAGCTTGCTGAAGAGGTACCACATACATTTGTTACACTAATTTTAAGATCGGCTGTTTGATTTACGGCTGTGAAATTGCAAAAAATATCTTTACCTGTCTGATACCATATAATGTCAGGGGAACTTGTTGTTCCGTACCAATCAACTGTAGAACCAGGAGGTATAGCCATATTTGTCGAAAAAGCGATACAAGCAGCATTAACCGGTGGATTTAAGGTTTTAGGGGGTCGTGGTATCAATGGCTCAGTACTATTTGTTGGGGAATTATAAGTTCCGGTTATACTTCCGTTACCGCCGGTAGAAATAGTAATGTCTTTGGAAGTAGTGTAGAATCTAATTCTACCTTTTGTCGGGGATCTTAAAATAAGCGTTAGTGTTCCTGAACCATAGTTATTATTTGATAAACCTGAAATTGTTACCGAAGAGGTTCCCTGACCGCTAATAATTTGTAAGCCTGCACTTACTACCCATTCATAAGTTACATCTAAAAGCCCGGGTAATGTTACATATTGAGAAGGAGTGGTACATGCAATTAGATCAGGACCATTGATTGGTATGTCTGTAAGATTTAAAAGATTGGTAGCCTGCGCTCCCTGGCTTGGAGATAGCCAATTGCTAAGTCTATTATTATCATTTCCGCCACCTGACCACGAACTATTAAGTTTTACCATACCTGTCGCCAAAGTCAGTAAAATTACAACTACTCCAACCGCTTCTTAATTGGCCTATAATTTGACCGTTCTCATTCATTAATGCGGATCCTGATGAACCAAACGTAACTGTTCCTGAAGAATAATGAGCAGTCCAAAAATCATTATTCCAGAACCAGCTTTTTACTTTTCTTCCACTAGTTATTCTCATATCTTCTCCTTCAGGATGATGAATAATAAATGAAGTATAATCAGCAGGGGCAGTAGTTTGCCTGTTCCATCCAGCATAATTTACAAGGTCGCCAATACCAGGTTGGTTTAAAAGTTCAAGCAATACAACATCGGTATTTGGCCACGCAGCACGTACAACTGCTCCTCCAAATTCAATACCGCGACTAATTGTAGTTCCATTACAGTTTGTTCGCCAAATTTGAAACTGAAAACGAGCATTGGTTAATGCCGCAATTTCATCCGGATCCAACACGCCGTTTCCAATTACTTCTCCGAAAATATCTCTATTCACATCAAGAACGTGAAAAGCAGTTAAGAAATAAGCTCTTCCATTATTATTCTCATTGTTTATTAAAGTGCCAGTTCCCTGAAAGCCATTAGAAAAAAACCTTGCAACTGCTCTTGCATAAGGGATTTTTGCTTGCTGGCATTGTATCAGCGGATCGCAATTGATAGATGTAGTTCTAAACGCTTGATTATTTCCCACTTCACCTACGTCTTGAAAGTCCTGAAAACCAGCTTCAAGTTTTTGAATGGAAATAGCGCTTTGAAAAACGCCAAAATTATTCGGTTCAACGATGTAAATGATTACACTATTTCCCTTAAAAGGGGCAATACCTACTGAAGTAGAATATGTAAAATGCGTTTTCATGACTCCGCTATCTAAAACGGTTCTTGTTTCATTAAAAATATACATTTCTGCTGATGGACTAAGATTGAACTGGTCAAACATAAAGCCGATATTAAGTGCATTAGGAATGCTTATTCGAACAGTCCATACTTTGCCAACAGAAGTGGTCGTAATATTTCCATCCGAAGTGTTTATGCTTACTGTAATATTATCAGCGTAGCGGTATAACTTATCATCCTCAGTCGTAGAATCTTCATCTATTGGAACAGGGTTAACAGCCGGCATAGATGGGATATAGGAGAATGTTTAAGTTGAAATTGTAGAAACTTCATTATAAGCAGGGATTTGAGAAGTTATAGCAGTTGGCGAGGTGGTAACTCTAAGTATTTGCGCTTTCGCATAATATGATATGAAACCCAATAAAAATAAAATGGTAATTTTTTTCATAATAAAAGGTTTTTAGTTAGCGAATTTCAGATTGATAAATAATAAATATTTCCTTTAATGAATATGTCAGTGAATTTGTGACTGTACATGCAGTTGTTATTACCCTTGTGGGAGTAATTGTCCTATAATCAATAGAGACTTTCGTACCGATTTCCTTTAATCGCTGGTCCAGCCCTTTGACTTTTAAAACATTTGTGTATGTAATACCATTCAATACTAACGTATCTCCAACTTTTGAAGAATTAGCAAAATCTATTAACCAATAATCCTGATTAGGATCACTATTACATATTTCTTTCCCAATAACAACCCCGCCAATATTGTTATAGTCTGGCTTAAAAGGTCGTTTATTGTTACATGCTATTAATAAAACAACAAATAGATAAAAAAAAAAGTGGAAGTAGATTTTTGTGCTGCATAAGGTTTTGGTTCTATATCTATAAAAATGACACCACTTTAGCCAATAACAGTTTGGTGAATGCCTGCGATAACAATAGGCTCAAAAGAAAGTTTTTATTTCTTGTTCAGCAGTAGCTTTCTTCAGCTTAGGTTTGTGTGGTATTCAATTCTGATGTGTTAAAAGTAAGATAAATATTTTAAGAAAGCACTTATTTCTCCGAATAATTAAAATCAGATCTAATTAGCCTATCCATTATCTTAATGTTATAAGAAACAGATGCCGTTATAATTTTTCATTATCGTACAATCAACCAAGCCCCCACTTCTTTTCAATTACACTCCTTTCTGTTTGTGGCAAACGTGCCTTGTCATAATGTCCTTTTTCTTTTTTCTGCCTGAAAGCTTCGTACAATGTAACGGCGCAGGCTACAGAAATATTCAGCGATTTAATGATGCCCACCTGCGGAATAATAAAATCTGCATCAGCAAATTTTCGTATTTTGTCACTTACTCCAAAAGTTTCATTTCCAAAAACCAATGCGATGGATTCTGTAAGGTCAACAGAAAAAATATCCGCAGATTTTTCGCCCAGATAACTCGTGTAAATTTTCTGATATTTTTTTCTCACTTCTGTAAAGCAAGTTTCTGCATCCGTAAATTGAAAAACATTCAGCCATTCCGCAGCGGTTGATGAACTTCTATAACCCCATTTTTTATGAGGAGGAATGCGGTTGTTTAAAATATAAATGTCCTGTATGCCCACAGCATCACAGGTACGCATAACCGCAGAAACATTGTGCGGGTCAAAAACATTTTCAAGCACCACAGTTAAGTCCGGCTGACGATGGTTAAGTACTGAAGTGAGGCGTTTGTGGCGTTGTGGGGTCATAATAAAACAAGGAAGATTATGTACGGCTCCTTTATGTGTATTTTCTCTTTAAAATCTTCTCGATTTTATAAAATATTCTTTTCAATTATTTCTTTAAAATCAGCTATCTCAAAGGGTTTGGATATAAAGCCATTGGCTCCTATTTTTTCGCATATTTTATCAATCCCGTCATTAGCAGAAAAAAGAAAGACGGGGATCAGTTGGGTGAGTGGATTATTCTTTATTAATTGAGTTGCCTTTTCGCCGCCAACTAAAGGGATCCATATATCCATTAAGATAATGTCCGGTTTTATCCGGGTAATATCATCAATAACGTTTTGGCATTTTATCAGCGTTTCTACACGGTAATGCTTTTCCAAAATTTTTTTGCACAAAAACAATATTTCCTGATCATCATCATAAATTAAAACGCATTTCTTCATTTTTATAAAGTTGTATAAACCTCACAGGTTTTAAAAACCTGTGGGGCTTAGAGGCAAAGTAAAAGAAAAATTGCTTCCTTTTCCTAATTCACTTTCCACCCAAAATTTACCATTATGGCGCTGAACGATTTCATAAGAGATATACAAACCGATACCCAACCCCTGGAAATTTATAGAACCCCCTTCTACACGGTAATACCTTTCAAAAATTTTATCAATATTATGCTTAGATAGTCCGATACCTTCATCTTTTACAGTTACTTTTATTTCATTTTCTTCTTCCGAAATATGTACTAAAACTTTATCAGCTTCCGGTGAATATTTTATGGCATTGCTTAATAAATTAATAACTACCTGCCGAAGTCTGTCTCTATCCCCGGTCATTTTCCGGTTTACTTTGCCTGTTTTAATGATCGTATGCGATTGTGAGGAATATTGTACTTCTTCAATGGTAGTATCCATCATTTCATTGAAATCAAAAGCGGTAATATTATAATTTAATTTGCCGTTTTGTATTTTACTTACGTCTAATAATTCGCCTATCAAATCATTGAGCCTGGTAACTGATTTGCTGGCTTTTTCTGCATAAAGAATGGCTTCTTCATTTTCTTTGGGCAAAGAAATTTCTAATAATTGAAGGTAGGCTTTTGCTGTTGTAAGCGGTGTTTTCATCTCATGACTCGCAATGCCAATAAATTCATCTTTCTTTTGTTCCTTCATTTTCTGATCGTGAATATCAGTGGCTGCGCCCACCCAGGAATTTATGTTACCCTCATCATCCTTTATGGCAGTTGCCCTCGCCAGGTGCCAGCGATATACGCCATCGCTTTTTCTTTTTAATCTCATTTCCTTATAAAAATCTTCACCGGTAGCGAGGGAATGTCTTCCAATTTCAAGAATAGAATCAAAATCTTCAGGATGTATTATATCTTTCCAGCCTCGTATGGTCTTTGCCTTTTTTAAGGTTAGGCCTGTGTAGTCAAGATAATATTTATTGTAAAAAGTGATTTTGCCATCTGGTGAGGCAGTAATGGTTATCTGTGAAATGGATTCTAACAGCAACCTCATATTCTTATCAGCTAATTCTTTTGCAAGGAATTGCTCCGTTACTTCATAGCCAAAAACAAGTATGCCATCTATTTCCTTATCTACATTATACATTGGCTGATAAGAGAAGTTAAAATAACGGTCTTCAGGTAGCAGGCCCTCATCGCGGGCCAGCTTAATAGGGATCTCATTACCAATAAATACCTCTCCTGTCTTATATACATTGTCAAGAAGTGTATCAAAGCCCTGCCCTTCCAGTTCAGGAAGCGCTTCCATAATTGGTTTGCCCACTATTTTACGCTTACCAAATAATTTTTGGTAAGATGGATTTACCAGCGTGTAAATATATAGTGGCCCCTGCAAAGTACATACGAATGCAGGAGAATTCATGTACATAGTGTGAATCATTTCTGCATTTTGCTCCAATTGTTTCTGTGCTATTAACCGTATTTGTTCCGCATCTTTTCTTACCGTAATATCATCCAACGCCAATAAAATTAATTTTTCGTCATTCTCTTTGTTTATCGGTTGAATATTAAAACAAATGGTACGTTCCCCGATAACAGGAAACGTAAAATTGATTTCCACTTCAATCATATTTTCGCCCTTGTGCTGGATCTTTACAAGTTCTTTATGTAATCCCGGAATTTCCCAGCCACTATGCTGTAATTCAAATAAAATTTTACCGAGTGTTTCTTCTTCGGTTAAGTGAAAAGTTTTATAAAAAGATTTATTAGCACTTTTAATAACAAAGTTTTTATCTAATACCAGCAACGGTTCATGAAGGATAGAAATAGTAGCGTTAGCAAATTTCCGGCTTTGATTTAGCTCTTCATTGCGATCGTAAAGCTCCTGGTTCACCGTAATTAATTCCTCATTGGTGCTTTGCAATTCTTCTTTGCTGGTTTCTAATTCCTCATTCAGGCTTTGTAATTCTTCGCTGCCACTCAATAATTCTTCATTGGAACTTTGCAACTCTTCATTGGCAGCTTCCTGCTCTTCGGTAATGCCGCGCATATCTTCCCGTGTCTGTGATAGTTCTTTTTCCAATTGTTCAATGCGTTTGAGATCTGAGCTGTGAACTTTGAGTTGTGAGCTGTGATCTGTGAGCTGATGGCTCATTGCTGATTGCACATTGCCCATAGCCGATGCCTCTCTAAACAAAATCAAAAAATGCAGGTCAATGGTATTCAATAATGGAATCACTTCAATGGTTACCAGGTTCTTTCCCTTATTGATGGGGATACCTTCTTTAATGAATGTTCCGCTGGTGGTTTTTGCATTGTGCAGCGCATTGCGAATCTCAAAAGCCAGACCCTCTTTTGCCATTTTCAATACATTCAAACTGGCTTTGCCGGGTGAAGGTTCCAAATATTCGCCTGTGAAGCCTCGAAATTGTACAATGTCAAACTGATCATTAACTACCACTCCAACCGGTGTATATTTTGAAAGTAAAATATCATCCGCATTTTTTTGATAATCGTCTGATTTTCCTTCCTTGCTTCGCAAAAAATAATTATTATTGGCAATGGCCGTTTCGCTGTGGCCGCTTGTTACATTCATAAATCTTCCTGGCACAGATTTCCTGGAATATAATTTATCCTTTTTCCCAAAGGGAAGAAAAAGATCGGAAGATCTTCCGGTAGTTTCCGATTTTCCAAGTAACAAAATTCCCTTCTCATTGAGTGCATAATGAAAAGTACTGAGCGCTTTCTTTTGCAGAAAAGGATCAAAATAAATAAGCACATTGCGGCAACTGATCAAATCCATTTTGGCAAATGGTGGATCTTTTAAAAGATTGTGTACGGCAAAAACACACATATCTCTTATCACTTTCTTTGCCTGGTAATTGCCATCTGTTTTACTAAAATATTGTTCTAAACGGTTCTCTGAAATTCCCTCTAATTCTTTTTTTAAATAAATACCGGCCCGTGCCTTTTTAATAGATACCTCTGAAATATCGGTGGCAAAGATTTGAACTTTAATATTGGATACAGGATCGCTTAAATACTCGTGAAGACACATGGCAATTGTATAGGCTTCCTGCCCGGTGGAGCAGCCCGCTATCCAAATGCGTAATGAATTATTGAACGATTTGCCTTTTATTATTTCAGGGAAAATATCTTCACATAATGTTTCAAAAGTTTTTGGGTCACGAAAAAAAGAAGTTACCGGTATCAGCAGATCCTGGAATAAAATTTCCAGCTCCGGTTTATTTTTTTTAAGATAATCAAGATAATGTGTAACATCCTCCAATTTAAGAATTACCATGCGGCGAATGATGCGCCTGCGTATAGTAGTTTGTTTATAATAATTGAAATCCACACCCAGGCGAATCCTAAGCAATGAAAGTATTTGCCGGAAAGTATCTTCAATAACTTTATCTTTTGGAATATGCTCCTCTTCCGGAGAAGAGATAGTAAAAGAATGCTTTAAAGCCATCAATCTTTCAGGAATTTTTTCAGGAGGTAGAATAAAATCAACTATTTCAGCATCAATGGCGTGTTGAGGCATGCCCCCATAAGCCGAGGAGTCAGTGTCCTGGGCAAAGGTAAGTCCGCCCTGATCCTTTATATCTCTTAATCCCAAAGTGCCGTCTGCCCCGGTGCCCGATAATACCACCCCGATCGAATGCGACTGGTGCACTTCTGCCAGCGACGAAAAGAAAATATCTATGGGCATATGCAACTTGTCTTTTAAAGACCTGGGAGTCAGTTGCAGAATTCCATCAGTGGCCACAAGTATTTTGTTGGAAGGAATTACATAAATATGATCCGGCTCTACATGTACATTGTCGCTAATTTCCACCACCGGAATTCTGGTAACTCTTTGTAAAATTTCAGGTAACAGGCTTTCATGTTCCGGATGCAGATGCTGCACCAAAATATAAGCCATCCCCGAATTGACAGGCACCTCTTTTAGTAATTTTTTAAAGGCTTCCAGACCTCCGGCTGATGCGCCAATTCCTACAACGGGGAAAAGGTTTTTTGAAAGTATCTTAGGTTTATTTTTATCAGTGTCGGGCATGTATAAGATATGATTTTTCTAGGAAGACAATGTAAGTTAGTCTTAATTTTGAGTCAATGTATATGTATTTAGTTTTCAAGTGTTTCTATTTTGTAAAATGGTTATTAATTAGGAAAACATTACCAAATTTGATGTTTTTACAATCGCTGCATATTTCTTTAGATCTTAGGTTTTAAAAACCTCACAGGTTTTCGCTATAAGAAATGGCATAATAAAATAGTTTTGCTTAAAAATATTTTTAAAAACAATAAATGAATAAATCAACCATTGCAGAAATCAGGGAAAGGTTTGATAAAGATGTAGAAAGATTTTCCAATCTTGAAACCGGGCAGCAGTCAACCATAGACGCAGAAATATCTTTGGAACTGATTACGGAATCCGCAAAGAGAATGAATCCGGATGCGGTTCATTTATTAGACATCGGATGCGGTGCGGGTAATTACACCCTGAAGATGTTATCTAAATTACCGGAGCTTACCTGCACCCTGGTAGATTTAAGCAAACCTATGCTGGATAAAGCTTATGAGAGGGTTTCAAAAGTAACAGACAAAGACATTATCATCATAAACAGCGATATCCGCGAAGCTGCGCTGCAAAATAATCATTATGATATCATATTGGCAGGCGCAGTTCTGCACCATTTGAGAGAAGATGCCGATTGGGAACTTGTTGTTGAAAAGCTCTTCAAAGTATTGAAACCTGGTGGCTGTCTTATGATTTCCGACCTGGTGAACCAGGATTCAGAGATACTGAATGAGTACACCTGGGAGAAGTATGGGGAGTATTTGGAAAAGCTTGGAGGTAAAGAGTACCGGTTAAAAGTGTTGGCCTATGTGGAAAAAGAAGATTCCCCGCGATCATTAAATTACCAACTTGCCCTGATGAAAAAAGCAGGCTTTAATAGCGTGGAAATATTGCATAAGAATTTATGCTTTGCAGCTTATGGGGCTATCAAATAAAAATATCTAAGGTCAGACCGCAGGTCGGCACCGGCCATAACGATAATCCTCCCCCAGCCGCTGTCTGACCTTCGGTGCCGACAGCTACCCATTACACCTTAAAAAATATCTTTTTCTTATACAGCCAGTAACACAGATACCATTGCAATGCAAACAGCGTAAGTGAGGCAAAGATCAGGATGGCATTTTGCGATATTCCTATTGGCGATATCACTCCTTTTACGATGACATTGACATACTCATACAACCAGCGACTTACTACAATTTCGAAGAAGAGGTAGATGAAGATAGAGTTCATCCCCACAATGGTAAAGAAAGACAGGAACCGTTTGTGTTTTCTTACATCAATCCAGAAAAAAAGGAAGGCCAATGCCAGCAAACACCAGCCACCCGTAACGAGGGTGAAGGAAGAAGTGGCAATGCGTTTTATAATAGGGGTAATGCCTGCAATATCCAGTACATAACCTGCCAGTAAGGCAAGTGTGCCCAAAATAACAATGGAGCCTATTTTGTTTTTATTGCCGGATTGGGTTAGCAGCCATTTACCCGCCACAGCGCCCCAGATGGTGTGTGCGGCAGTGGGGATGCAGTTAATAGCTACCCAGCCTCCGGGATTAATTTTATCCATTAATACCAGGTCTATATAGTTGCCAAAATTATGTTGATCAGTAAAGGGCTGGTCAAAACCGGGCACATTTATGTATCGGTATAGTACCTCAGTAAGAATGAGTAAGCCAATGCTTAACAATATCTGGTAGGAGGCCTTCCACCGAAAAATAAGAAAAGCCACCAGCATGGTAAACGACATTTGCGTAAGTACGTTCCAAAGTTCAAAAGATAAATGATCTCCTCTTACTGCATAATCGAGCACACCCCAGAAAAAGAGCCACCAGCTTCTTCTGAAAGCATGGACGGCCTGCTGCATCCAGGTGCTGCCTTTGGATGTTTGTTTGGTGAGCGAAAAGGCCATAGCCGTGCCGGCGATGAACATAAAGGCGGGTTGTATTAAATCCCAAAAATGTAATCCATGCCAGGGCTCATGCGTAAACTGCAGGGCAAACAGGTGTGTAAAAGAACCGGGCCCGGACATACTGATAACGTGCTCGTACAAGCCTGAGGCTTCCATCATTAAAAGCACCATTACCAGGCCACGGTAAAAATCCAGGGAAGCGAGCCTGACATTGGTTCCCATTACTTTTTGAGATTTATCTTTTTCTGATAAAAGCATACGTAAAAATATTTTTAATTAGATAAAATACGACTCTCCCTTTGCCGGCTACCTTCATTTAGTGATTCATCATTTCATAGCATCTTATAACACGGGTTCTTATTTTTTTTCAAGGTACGCACCCTGGTTTTTACTATTTGTCAGTAATTTTTACTACAGCCTTCAAGTGGTTCATTCCTGTGGCCTGCACCCAGGTAGCCTGATTGGCAAGCCGTACTTTATATTCAACCCTGTTTTTTAAATTTTCCGACGGGTCGGAAATATTCAGATATAAATCATAATCTCCTTTGGGTATCCCTGCTAATTTTATTGAATCACTGATGACCAACACACCATTAGGTTTTACTTTACGTAAATCAACCGGCAAATTAAATGAATAGCTATTACCCGAAGTCTTGTTTATGAATACCATGCTGGTGGCTTTAAAATTATAAAGCGGGGCGTAGCCTTTATTAGAAAGAGTGATCTCTACTTTAAAATTCTGATCTGCAATAGCTTGTTTTGGAAATTTACCGGACACTAAAGACAAGCGATAACCAAGGTTACGCTGCAGCTCATCAAAGCAGCCCGAAGATTTCCAGGCATTAATTACCGGCTGGTACCAATCAAGATTCAGGTAGGTCCATTTAAGTAGTTTCATCTCTGCCAAAGCGGTGGGGCAATCCGGTAAATCGCCCACTGGCGGGCAGGTCTCGCCCCCCGTGGGTACATAAAGCGCCTCTTTGCTGATGTATTCTTTGTCTGCCGGGATGTTTGTGTAGGTGCCGTAATCAGTTCCTCCTGCCAGGAAACAATCATTGTGATGTCCTACCCTGGCTCTGTTTTGGTTCGTATAGGCTATTTCCGGTTCAAGAGGAATGGAGGTATTGAAAATGTCTTGTTTTATTTTCGGGGTTCTCACCTGAACCATTGTTTCCTCCGGCAAAACGTTCAATAATTTAAAAAGTACTTTTTTTTGATTTTCAACAGTCGTTAAGCCATTACTGGAACTATGCCATTCTCCCCATGCCCCGATAAACCCGGCCTGAACAAATGCGATAACATCTTTATTGGCTTCCAGGATTGGTTTAAGCTGATCAAGGTGTTGTTCTATTGTAGAAAGGGGAGCGTCGGTGCCGTTGATGTCATCAGTGTAGGCGAACCGAAGCACAGCTTTTATACCCGCTTCGCGCAATGTGTGCATATCATTTGTGATGAGAAGAAGTTCAGCTTCGCTAAGAAGAGTATTTTTAAAATTGTCCAAATAATAGATACGCAAAATCATCGTAACGTTTTCAGCCCGGAGATTCCTTAATTGATCTGCTTGTAATCCCTGGCCTGCAGAATGGACTGCATAAGTATGTATAAATCCTCTCTCCGGATTTGGGAAAATTTCCGTTGTGGGCTCATAAATCATTTCGGTGGAAATGGTGATTTTTTTATCTTCTGTGCCGGGCTTTGAACAATCGAAAGCCAAAAGAATCCATGCAAATACCAGTACCCATCCGGTAATTAATTTGCGGTTCTTAGTAATGTTCATCTGTTTATTTTTATCTCAATACCGATCAAATAGAACTGCATTGAGATGAAAGGTTGAATCAGTTATTGTATCTATCCTGCCTCAGTATAGAAAACTTAAATCCATGCATCTTATTGCTGTCGCCGGTTGGTGAGGACACCAACCAGGACGGTGCAATAAGACACATGGATTTTTCAAAAAATCATTTACTCCGACATATCCAAAAAGAAAGATGCCGTATTTGGATCGGGAACGGTGCCCAGGGTTACGCTCCAATCGTTCTTGGTGGCAGCTACTCCTATCTTTATTCCTTTTCCCGTGAGCCCTTTTATTTTCGACCTTACCAGTCTTCCTTCAAATTTTAATATGCTCCCGGCTTGCTGAATGGTGCCAATCTCGTAAAAATCGGTAGTGGATTGGTAATCGAAAGAGAAGGCATCCTGGGCGCCTTTATGATAAAACATATCAAACCAGTTGGCCAGCACAGCTCCTTCCAGCAATACATCATTTCCGCTTTCTTTAAATAATCCGGTAACTAATCCGGTACCCTCATTGTTATCTGAATCTATATAGAAGTCGAAAATATCTCCACTTGCTTTAGTAGATACCATCTCAAAATAGAAATAGATATCGTTGCCGTTATAATCAAATTTTGCCTTACGGAAAATACCCCCGGTAGGGCCGGCAATGATCACATTGTGGGTAATGGTATCCCAATCATTAAAGGAATTGTCGTTTAATTTAACGGAAGAGGGCTTTGCTATTCGTACCACGGTGGAAGCCTCGCTTATTTGCCCGTTACTTGCAGTAGCGTATAATGTAGGCACGTATTTGCCCTTTTTGGCGTAGGTGTGGGTTGGGCTTTTTTCGGTAGAAGTGATTCCATCGCCAAAGTCCCATTTGTAAGTATTAGCGCCGGTAGTTTTGTTTTCAAAGACAACCACTAAGTTATCTACGGCAATGCTAAAAAATGCATCCGGGCCTTCTTGTTTCACACTATCTTTTTTGCACGAAGATGCGGCCAACAGCATCACTGCTGCTGAAACCCCAAATACTGCATTGTGTAATATTTTCATGTTATTTTATTTTAAATGAGTGGTGTTATTGTTTTATATCTCTGCTGATCAATTATTTTGAGTAGCGAGAAGGTTTGCCTGTACTTCATCGATCGGTAAATAATAAATGATCCTGTTGTGGGTGTAAGGAATGATCATATTGGCATAGCCCGTTGGTTGTTTGGTAAGGTCTATGTCTGTTTCTTTAAGCCCGGGCAAATGATAGCCCCAGTAAGTACGGTTGAGGCTTCGCTTATTTCTGTATACGTCAGTCGTTCTCTGGCCTTCAAATGCTAATTCGAAACGCCTTTCTTTCAGCACCAGATCCAACACCGTTTTCCCGGCAGGAAGCTGCTGGTTATACAGGTCACCGGAAAGATTGCGGTTTTTACGTATTTCATCAAGATCGTTCAAGGCATCTGCTACCTGATTTTTCTTAGCATAAGCTTCTGCACGGTTCAGGTACATTTCTGCATACCTGAACATGATGGGCGAGCTTAGGGTAGGGCTTCCACCCTGGTTGGAAAATTTGGTGATATAATAAATCTCTACCCCATTCATCTTCTTCACAGAACCCCCATCCATCAACGGCGATATATAACTCCATCTTACATCTCCGGGCTGGCTGCTCATAGAATCTCTCAAAGATTGTGACGCGAACTCTTCACCCCATCCGGAATTTCCATCAGAGAATAGCATGGAAGCAATGGAGCCTCCTTTGCCGTAATCATCCACATTGGAAAAGGCAATACAGAAAATGGTTTCACTGGAACTCTGCGCGTTGGCAAACATGGTCTTAAATCCATCCGCGTTCTCCAGGCTGAATTTACCTGA
>JBDSOE010000285.1:0-3468 GCA_039915005.1 Ginsengibacter sp. | reverse complement strand
TTTAAGAGGCTTTGGCCCTGATGATTTTGCTAAATTTCATCCCGGTGGCACGCTGGGGAAAAAATTATACTTACACGTTGCCGATCTGTTTATCAACAATGAAAAGCCTGTGGTAAATGCCGCAAGCGTATTAAAGGACGTGATCATAGAAATTACAAAAAAGCGTTTAGGCGTAACCGTTGTGCTCAATGATGATCAAAAAATAATGGGTATCATTACCGATGGAGATCTGCGGAGAATGCTGGAAAAAGATATGTACAGCTCTGGCATAACGGCCAGGGATATTATGACAATAAACCCAAAAACTATTAATAGCAATGAGCTGGCCGTTAACGCCCTCGACATCATGCGTAAGAATAATATTACGCAGCTCGTGGTTACAGAAAACGATATTTACGTGGGTATTATTCATTTGCACGATCTTGTGCGTGAAGGAATCATTTAATCTTTATTAATAAAATGAACGCAAACAATTATGTAGCTATTATGGCGGGCGGTATTGGAAGCCGGTTCTGGCCGGTAAGCCGTGTTGACTTTCCTAAACAATTTCTAGATATCTTAAATGTGGGCAAAACCTTAATACAATCCACTTTTGATCGATTTGCCCAATTTATCCCTATTGAAAACATTTATGTAATTACGGCATTGCAATACAAGGATATTGTCGCCAGGCAATTACCCCTGTTAAATCCGGAAAATATAGTATGCGAGCCTTCACGCAAAAATACCGCGCCCTGCATTGCTTACATCTCTTATAAACTTCAGCAACTGAATCCTGAGAGTAACCTGATCTGCGCCCCCGCCGACCACCTGATCCTGGACGACACTTCTTTTATAAAGGTAAGCCTGGAAGCCCTTGGATTCACTAAGAAAAATAAAGCACTTGTTACCCTTGGTATAAAACCTTTTCAGCCCAATACCGGTTACGGCTATATACAATATGAAGAGCATTCCGTAAGCGACAATATTTATAAAGTAAAAACATTTACTGAAAAGCCAGATCTCGAACTAGCCAAAACTTTTTTAGCAAGTGGTGATTTTTTATGGAACGCAGGCATCTTTGTTTGGAAAACAAAAAGTATTATTTCAGCTTTTGAGAAATACCTCCCGGAAATTCATGAATTTTTTGATGGTGCACAAAAAGTAATGAATACAGAAAAAGAAGCAGAGGCCATAGAGTTGATCTATCCTTTGTGCGTAAACATTTCCATTGATTACGGCATTTTAGAAAAAGCCGATAATGTATATGTCATTCCATCCACTTTTGGTTGGAGCGATCTGGGAACCTGGGGTAGTGCTTATGATAACCTCGAAAAAGATTATATGGAAAACGCTGTGGCGGGAGATAATGTTATTCTTTTTGATTCCACAAAAAATGTAGTCCATTCCAATGGTGAAAAATTAATCCTTCTGCAGGGCCTCGATGATTTTATTGTGGTGGATACAAAGGATGCACTGCTGGTTTGTAAAAAAGACAAAGAACAGCACATTAAAGAATACCTGGCGGAAATAAAAAGAAATAAAGGAGACAAATATTTATAAATAAAAATGCCTTTTATTCAAAGCAAATTACCCGGCACCGGCGAAACCATTTTTACCAAAATGAGCTCCCTGGCGCAACAACAAAAAGCCATTAATCTCGGACAAGGTTTTCCTGATTTTGAGATGAACACAAGCTTGATCGAATGGGTAAACAAGGCCATGCGGGATGGGCATAACCAATATGCACACAAAAATGGTTTATTGGCCTTAAGAGAAATTATTGCTGAGAAAGTTTTCTCCCTGTACAAAACTAAAATAAACCCTGCCACAGAAATTTGTATTACACCCGGGGCTACTTATGGTATTTACACTGCGCTTACCACCGTCCTCCATCCCGGGGATGAGGTAATTGTTTTTGAACCGGCTTACGATAGTTATCTTCCCAACATTAGGATTAATGGGGCCATTCCCATCCTGATACCTCTTGCGTATCCGGATTACAAAATAGATTGGAACCTGGTAAAAGAAAAGATTACGCCTGCCACTAAAATGATTATGTTGAATTCCCCACATAATCCTACAGGCAGTTTACTTGATAAGAATGATATTGAGGAATTACAAAAAATTGTTAGCGGCACCAGCCTCTTTATTGTAAGCGACGAGGTGTATGAGCATCTTGTTTTTGACGGGATGCAGCATGAAAGCATTTTAAAATACCCGGATCTTCTTCAGCGAAGCTTTGTTATCTTTTCTTTCGGAAAGGTATATCATTGCACCGGTTGGAAAACGGGGTACTGTATAGCGCCTGAGCCTTTAATGAAAGAATTTTTAAAATTGCATCAGTACATTGCTTTTAGCTGTTTTTCTCCGGTACAATACGCACTGGCAAAATTTCTGGAAGACAAAAATCAATATGTATCACTGGGCACATTTCTCCAGAAGAAAAGAGATTATCTTCAACAAATGATGAAGCCCACAAAGTTTGAACCGGTCCCCTCACATGGAAGCTATTTTCAATTGTACAATTATTCCCGGCTAAGCAATGAAAGTGAAATTGATTATGCAGAGAAGTTGACCCGCGATGCCGGCGTAGCCACCATTCCTGTCTCTGCCTTTTATCAAACGCCCGTTGATAATAAAGTGCTTAGGTTTTGTTTTGCAAAAAAAGAAAGTACGCTGAAAGAAGCGGCTGAAAGATTATTTAAATATCAAAGCAGCCTGTAAGTCTATTTTTATTTTCTAAAAAAAATAAACTCTCTCCTTCTAAATCTCCTAAACTAAAACTCTTAACATCTAATTACTAATTTTATTAGTGTTGATAATTATTAATTTCTATATTTGCGCAACTAATAACTTTACAATCAATAATTACCTTTAAATACAAAAAACATGGCAGCCAACACAGATAAAACAGATAAGATCTCCGAAAAATTAAAGGCCCTGAAACTTACTATTGATAAAATAGATAAGGATTACGGCAAGGGAAGTGTGATGATGATGAATGAACGTTCGCAGGAACCCCACGAAGTTATTTCCACCGGCTCCATCGGCTTGGATGTGGCTCTTGGGATAGGAGGCCTCCCCAAAGGAAGGATTGTAGAAATTTACGGTCCAGAATCTTCAGGTAAAACAACATTGGCCATTCATGCCATTGCAGAAGCTCAAAAAAAAGGAGGTATGTGTGCTATTATAGATGCAGAACACGCGTTTGATAGTTCATATGCAAAAAAAATTGGAGAAGATGTGGACAATCTTTTAATAAGCCAGCCCGATTATGGTGAGCAAGGCCTGGAAATTGCTGACAGGCTAATTCTTTCAGGCGCTCTGGACATAGTGGTGGTAGATTCCGTTGCTGCGTTGGTTCCCAAAAGCGAACTGGAAGGTGAAATGGGCGATAGTAAAATGGGCTTACAGGCAAGACTAATGAGCCAGGCCATGAGAAAATTAACGGCCACAATCAGTAAAACAAATTGCTGCTGCATATTT
>JBDSOE010000282.1:0-7391 GCA_039915005.1 Ginsengibacter sp. | reverse complement strand
TACCAGTATTATAAAAAGCATTATTGGGATGGAATTACGTTTATGGATGACCGTATTATTCGTACTCCTTTCTTTTTACCCAAAGTGGAAAGGTATTTCAGAGAGATCGTTTCGCCGGCGCCGGACTCAACTATCAAAGACGCAGATTATTTATTGCTTCTTGCGAGGTCTTCACCGGAAATGTTTAAGTTTTTATTGAACTGGCTTACTGATGAATATTTTAACCCAAAATACATGGGGCAGGATGCGGTGTTTGTGCATCTTTTTGAAAAGTATCATTCTAAAGGAGTTTCCAGTTGGCTTAACGAAAAACAATTGACCGCCATTTCAAATCGTGCCTACATGGTGATGTCCAATTTAATCGGCGAGCCTGCCGCTAATCTTGAAATGGTGGACAGTGCAGGAGTTTTTTCGCCATTATATAATATCAACGCTAATTATACCGTTATTGTTTTTTGGGACCCTACCTGTGGACATTGCAGAGTGGAAGTGCCGCGCCTGGATTCCATGTATGAGGCGAAGTGGAAAAAAGAAGGAGTAAAAATATATGCCGTTCTTGCGGAAACCCATGAAAAAGAAAAATGGACCGAATTTATCAGGGAACATCATTTGCGGGACTGGACTAATGTTTACGAAACGGATGAACAAAAAAAAGCAAAAGAAGAAGCAAAAAAACCATCATACAAACAATTGTATGATGTGATACAAACTCCCACGTTATATCTTTTAGATAAAGACAAAAGGATAATAGCCAAAAAATTAACGCTGGAGCAAATGGATGATGTGTTGCAGGCAAAAATAAAGAATAACCCCGCCGGCAAGCCGAATAAAGTGGAACAATAGGTATTGAAAATCTTTTAAAAAGTAATTATAAAACAAACATGAAAAAAGGAATTCTCCTGTTTACATTTTTTTCTTTACTTTTTTCCGCTTACAGCCAGACTCTTTTTACTTACGGCAACCATCCCGTAACTACTTCAGAATTTTTAAGGGCATATAATAAAAATAAAACGGCTACGCCCGATAAAGAAAAAGCGCTTAGGGAATACCTAGACCTTTACACCCTTTTTAAACTGAAAGTACAGGCTGCAAAAGATTTGCATCTTGATACGCTTCCTGCTTTGCAAAGCGATCTTCAAAACTTCAGAAGTCAGATCGAAGAAAATTATTTGAAAGACGAAAAGAAAGTGGATGCCTTAATGGATGAGGCTTTTGCAAGAAGCCAGAAAGATATTCATGTTCTTGATTTCTTTATAGAAGTTCCGGCAGGGGCCGATTCGGTTAAATATTTCAGTGCCATTAACGAAGTAAATCATGAATTGAAATCAACCAAAAAGAATGTAAAAGATATTTTAGAGAAAACAAATGCCGATGGCATCCGCATGGTTGAAAATGATTTCGGATTCATTACTGTTTTTACTTTGCCTTATGAATTTGAGAACGTGGTATATGGATTAAAGCCCGGAGAGATAAGCGCGCCTTACCGCACGAAAAAGGGCTGGCATATTTTTAAAAATGAAGAAGAAAGACACGCCGTGGGTAAAATAAAGCTGGCCCAAATCTTATTGGCGGCCCCCGCCGGGTTTATAGAGGAGAGAGCGAAAACGAAAAAGCTGGCGGATTCTATTTATAACGCATTGGAGAATGGCGCTGACTTTGCGGCCATGGCAAAAAGATTCAGTAATGACCGCGCTACCTTTTTTAATGGAGGAGAAATGCCAGAATTTGGCACCGCCAAATACAGTCCTGCTTTTGAGAAGATAGCGTTCTCACTTACAAAAAACAATGAAATTTCACATCCATTTGAAACAGAATTTGGATTTCATATTATAAAACGGATTTCTGCCACGCCGGTACCTTCTTCAAAAAAAGAGGAAGCGTTTATGAATAATTTAAAACAGGAAGTTTTAAAAGACAGCCGTATGGAATTGGCGAGGCAACAGTTTGTAAATAATATTCTTCCAAAGATTGGGTACAAAAAGAGGACAATAAACGAACGGGATATTTGGAGAGTAATTGATAGTTCTTTACTGGCGAACAAAAATATTACTTCAGGCAATGTAAACGAGAAAACGATTTTATTTTCTTATAATAACCAGTCGGTAGTAAATGTGGGCGATTGGATTTTATTTTTAAGAAATTCAAATGCCATTATTCCCGGTAAGATGCATGAATCTTATGTAAAGCAATGGCCTTCATTTATTTCATTTTCCGCAGTAGAAAATTATAGAAAAAGATTACAAGATTTCAGTCCGGAATTTAAAGGCCAGCTACAGGAATTCAAAGAAGGTAATATGCTTTTTGAAGTAATGGAAAGAAAAGTATGGGGAAAAGCAGCGGTGGATAGCACGGGACTTTTGCAATATTATAATAAGCGTCCACAAAAATATTTATGGAATGAAAGTGCCGGTGTGATTATCTTTTCGTGCTCCGATGAGAAAGTAGCTAAAGAAAGTATAGATGAATTGCATAAAGGAAAAACATGGAAAGAGGTAATGAATGCCAATTCATCGAGGGTGCAGGCCGATTCAGGAAGATATGAATTGGCGCAGATACCTGTAATTGATAAAACTAATTTTACTGAAGGATTAGTAACCGGGCCTGTAATTAATAAAAATGATGGCACTGCGGTGTTTACAAAAATTCTCAAATTATATCCTGGTAATCAGCAAAGGAGTTTTGAAGAAGCACGCGGATTGGTGATTAATGATTATCAAAATTTTCTGGAAGAAAAATGGACAGAGCAACTAAAGATGAAATATCCCGTTAAGCTAAATGAAAAGGCATTTCAATCCTTGTTGAAATAAAAATATCTGTATTATTTTATCGAATGTTTTTTTTAGAAAGTTATTGGCAAAGTTTTTGAAAACAAGCATGGTTTAAACATAAACTTTTTAAGCGTAACTCTAAAACCTAAACAATGAAAAAATTATTTGCATTCGCATTCTTTACAGGTATCTATATCACAGCCAGCTCGCAGGTATATATACAAGGCGGCGTAAATCTTGCCAACATTTCTAAAACCGAATCAGGAACCACTGAGAAGAATAATATGCTGACGACCTTCAATGCAGGCCTATTAGGAAGGTTTAATTTATCAACAGCTTTTGATTTGGAAACAGGAGTATTAGTGGATGGAAGAGGCGCTAAAGCAGAAACTTATTTCACTAATTCTACAGATGATAATTATGTGAAAGCAAAATTTAATCCACTGTATATTGAAGTACCTTTTAATTTAATTCTTCGTGTGCCTCTTGATAATAAAATGAATATCTTTTTTAATGCCGGCCCGTACGCAGCAATGGGCATAGCAGGAAAATCAAAATTGGAAACAAAAGTTTTTGGAGCTTCCTCTCACTCTGAAAGTAATATTAAATTCAGCAATGACGATCCTTTTACTTCTGAGCAGGATGATGCCGCCTATGATAAAATTAAAAGGTTTGATTTTGGTTTGAATATAGGAGGAGGCCTGGATCTGGGGAAAATTTTGCTGAAAGCAAATTATGGAATGGGATTTTCAAAAATTAATTCCACAGAAAGTAATAATGGCAAGGACAATAAAAATAAATATCGTACCGTAAGCATCTCATTAGGAATCCCACTTAGCCGTAAGTAATAAAATTGGTTGAGCCAAACACAAAAGTTTGTTGGTATTCAGGTAATCCATCTCTTTATATCAAGAGAACTAAACCAGTCTCCACAGCAGCTTGCACTCGAAATCTAAAAAGGTTTAAACCGCTTTCTTTTTAATTACTGACAAATCAATGGTAAAAGTGCTTCCTTTGCCCGGAGTGCTTTCCGCTTTTATTTTTCCTTTATGAGCGTCCACTATGGATTTTACATAGCTGAGGCCCAGCCCAAATCCTTTTACGTTATGAAGATTGCCTGTATGGGCACGATAAAATTTTTCGAATATCCGCTGAAGCGTTTCTTTGTTCATCCCGATTCCATTGTCCTCAATTTTTATTCTGAGATGATTATTAAAATTGAGTGTAGTTAATTTTATCACCAGGTTTTCGCGCGAATATTTTATGGCGTTGTCTAAAAGATTATTGATGATGTTCGTGAAGTGAACTTCATCTGCCAGTATGCAGTCGTTGGTGGCATTTAAATGAACTGTAAGTTTGCCGTTTTTTTCTTTCAGTGGAAGCTGTATATTGTTTAATATCGCATTGATCAATTCGTGCGCATGTACCGGCAAAACATTCAACTGAATTTCCTGCTTATCAAGCAAAGCCGCTTCCAGTATGGTCTCCACCTGCTTATTCATTCTTTTATTTTCAGTTTTAATGATGTCTGAAAAATAATCCATCTTGGTTTTGTCATTGATTACTTTTTCATTTTTCAAAGCATCTACGGCAAGAGAAATGGTTGCGAGGGGCGTTTTAAATTCATGTGTCATGTTGTTGATGAAATCTGATTTTATCTCGCTTAATTTTTTCTGATTTAACAATGCCCTTATCGTAATAAAGAATGCGGCAAAAATGATGAACGTAAAAATGATGGCCCCAAACACCATCCAGAACATTTGCTTCCAGATAATATTTTTTACGTGGGGCACTACTATTACTAATAGTTCCTGTGGTACCAATCCTTCTGCGAGACTGCCTCCCGGCGCATCCAGCGGATACACAAAGGAGGTGTTATTTTCAGTGTCAGAATACGTTTCATAAAATTTTTTGGATTGCAGATCGTCCCCGATCATTGAGGTGGTAGTAATAGCAAATTCAAAGTCAACATCCTTTACGCCATTTTTTTCAAATGCTTTTTTTATACGTGATCTTATTTCTTCCCTGGAAAATTTGTGAGCAATGGTGGAAGGAAAAATATTTAATGGGAAAAGCAGATCGGCATTTTTTCTATCATCGAAAGGAGACATTTTTCCTTTCTCTTCAATCAGATCTTTCCCTGCTGTAGCGGTAGCCATTTTTACTGTTTCCTCAAACTGGAGTTCTCTATCCTGGAGCGCCTGCTTGATCCACACAATTTGAAAAAAAACAATTCCCAGCGCGGAAATAAAAACAAGAATGGTAATGATAGGGAAAATTTTTTTCATGCAGAACAAATTTAAACTTCACAACAGCTAAAACACAACTACCAACGGGTTCGTTCTGTATTTTAACTAACTGTTATCTTTTATCTGTAATTAAAACAGAGGTAGTGTACTAAATTTCAGTAAATAAATATAAATTAGATTTATGATTTCACCTTCAAAAGGAATTTTATTAATAGCCAACCCGTTTTTGAAAGATCCTAATTTTGCGAGGACTGTCATTTTTTTGTGTGAGCATTTGCCTGAAGGCACTTTTGGATTTGTTTTGAACAGGCAATTTCCTCAAAAATTAAACGAGTTTTTACCGGATATGGAAGACATTCATTTTCCTGTATATCAGGGTGGGCCTGTACAGGGAGATACCCTTCATTTTCTTCATCAGTACCCGGATTTTATCAGTGGCGGCAGCGAGGTGATGAAAGGAATATATTGGGGAGGGAATTTTGAGAGCTTACAAATTCGTCTGAAAAATAATGATATTGAGCCGGAAAAAATCAGGTTCTTTATAGGATACAGTGGCTGGACCGAAGGACAACTTGACTATGAATTACTGGAAGAGAGCTGGCTAACGGTGAAGGCTACACGAAAATTAATTTTTAATACCTCTTCCGAAGATATTTGGAAAGAATCTTTAAAACACCTCGGCGGCAATTATGAAACGATGATCAATTATCCTTTGGATCCGCAATTCAATTAATGATAACTTTACGTTCTAAATAAACACCATGAAAAGATTAGCAGTTGTTTTCGGAATCATGTGTATTGCCACTTTTATGATGCTTACCGAAAAAGACAAAAAGAAAATAAAGAAAAAAATAAAAAAACCTTTTCCAGGGGACTACATTCCTTTTTAATGGGATCGTATCTGATTTCATCTTCTTATAAATAACTATTGCTTTACAAACTATTATTTTTTCCTGCGAGGATTGCCATTCATTTTTATTGCCGCAGAATCAGTATCAATAAAAAAGAAATGCTGAGCCAACCGGGGCCGATACTGATTGCCGCCAACCATCCCAATTCTTTTTTAGATGCCATTATTCTGTCATCACTTTTTAAACGGCCCATTTATTCACTCGCCAGGGGGGATGCATTTACCAACAAACTGGTTTCAAAAATTCTTGGTTCACTTAATATGCTTCCCGTTTACAGGGTGAGCGAAGGTGTAGAAAACCTGGAACATAATTATACCACATTTGACGCCTGCCAAAAACTTTTTGACGACAATAAGATCGTATTAATTTTTAGTGAAGGAAGATGTATTAATGAATGGCACCTGCGTTCATTAAAAAAAGGAACCGCACGCCTGGCGCTTACTGCTTGGTTGCATAATGTGCCGTTGCAGGTATTGCCTTTAGGAATTAACTACAGCTCCTTTCGTAAATTTGGGAAAACGCTGATACTCAATTTTTGTAATTTTATTACCGAGGCCAATATGTATGAAGATTTGGCATCCGGCAAAGCGATCAATGAATTTAATGATCAATTGCTCGCACAATTAAAAGGACTTGTTTATGAACTTAAAAAAAAGGATATAGAAAAGAGAAGGCATATTTTTTTTACCAGGCAATCAGTTGTAAAAAGAATTCTTTTATTTATTCCTGCCATTACTGGCTTTGTTATTCATGCGCCGTTATATTATGCCATCCACTTTATAATAAAAAACCGTGCAAAGGATCATTATGATTCTATAATGGTGGGCCTGTTATTTATCTTTTATCCGCTGTATGTTTTGTTGCTAACGTTTACTTTGTTTTTGGCAACCGGTAATTCTTTTTTTCTTCTATTGTTATTAGGAATTCCTGCAACTGCCTTATGTTTACTGCATTTCAAAGAAGTTATTCATTAGCCTCAAAAAAAAATCCTGCCAACACTTGCAGGATTTATTATCTCTTTAAAATAAAATTTATTGTTCTATAGCGCCTTCCACCAAAACCATTACTTTATTATTCAATACTTCCACAAATCCGCTTTGAATAGAATAGATGGTAGAAGTATTTTTATCGTTTAAAACTTTAAGGCTGCCGGATTTTAAAGCGCTTACGATCGGGGCGTGTTTTTCAAGCACCTCAAACATGCCGTCAATGCCCGGAAACTGAACTCCATACACTTCGCCGCTAAAAATTTTTTTCTCGGGGGTTAATATTTCAAGAATCATGTATCAGGATTTTAGTAGCAAGTAGCAAGAAAGGCCAATTGCTGATTATTATTCAAACTATTTTAAGATCTGAGATTTAGTAGTAGCAGGAAAAACAGTTGCTAATTATTTAAACTATTATACAAACCAAAAGACATTTTTTGAATTGGTGTAACCAATGTTCCAAACTCATCCAATTGT
>JBDSOE010000279.1:0-11585 GCA_039915005.1 Ginsengibacter sp. | reverse complement strand
AAAATATTCCAGGATCAAAGCGCCAAGCCCGGCAACAACCGGAGCTGCCATACTGGTACCTGAAAGACTACCGTATTTATCGCCCCCCGGAAGGGTAGAATATATATTTACACCCGGTGCAAATACGTCCACTTCTTTTTTTCCATAGTTACTAAAGCTGGCCGTGAATCCACCGTTGGTAGCATCACCACTGGCACCCACGGTTATAAAATTCTTAGCTCTTTCTTTATTATTTAAAAAAACAGGGTTTGGAAAATTATCTGCTGTATCAATATTTTTAGCATCATTTCCGGCGGCATGTACCAGCAGCACATCTTTGCTTTGTGCATATCTTACGGCATCATCCACCCAGCTTTTTTCAGGAGAAAAATCTTTTCCAAAACTCATACTGATAATTTGTGCGCCATTATCCACTGCGTAGCGAATGGCATTGGCAATATCTTTATCATGCTCATCACCATCCGGAACCGCACGAACCATCATGATCCTTACATTATCTGCAATGCCATTCATGCCTATTCCGTTATTTCTAACAGCGCCAATAATGCCTGAGCAATGAGTACCATGAGTGGGAGTTCCGGTCATCACATCATTGTTGCCATAAAAGCGGTCATTGATGTCATTATAATTATCTTTTACAATTTCGCCTCTGAAATCTTTGGGAGGTGTATTGGCAGATTGGCCTTTACGTAATTGCCCGCGGAGGTCATCTAAAATTTGTTGATTCGTAATATCGTTACTGTTATTGAGTCTTTGAATGTTTAAATAAATAGCGGTTGCTGTTTTTGAATCAGGCAAGGTTGGGTGATAAGTTTTCAGATCGTTGCCATCAAATTCAGCCTTGCCTAAGTCTTTGGCAATGATTGAATCTCCGCTTTCAAGTACGGGCAATATTCTTTGCATCATCATCAGTTCTGCGGGGTCAATACCGCCAAGTACTTTTTCTTTTGCCTTGAGAAAAGTGGTGGCTTCTGTTTTTTCTTTAGGATTCATGCTACTGGTGTCTGGAATATTATCGCCAAATTTTTCCTTTAATTTCCAGTAAACTCTTGCGGCTTCGTAAGAATCCTGTTTTACATTCCGGCCGTCTTTTCCGCCAATAAAATTCCATCCAAATACATCATCTACATAACCATTGTGGTCATCATCTATTCCATTTCCCGGAATCTCTCCTGGATTTCTCCAGAGTATGGGTTTTAAGTCTTCCTGTAAAGTATCAATGCCACTATCTATCACAGCCACCACAACAGTCTTGCTTTTTTTCCCTTTCAAAAAATCGTAGGCATTATTCAGGCTGATTCCATAATAACCGGTCTCACTTCTATCCAATTGATGCCAATCATGCGGGGCTACTTTAAGGAGATTTTGAATTTTTGCATCAGCATCCAATTGCGCAAAAGTGGCCACTGGAAGGGATGCCAACATAATCATTCCAAGAATGAAACCTTTACTTACTCTTATCATTTCTACTTGTATTATTTGATAAGTACAAATATTTGTTTTTTAATGAAAACAAAGCGCCCCACTCAACATAATTATAGAATTTTTATGACTACCCAGTCTTACGGTCTCCGTCTGACTGGGTACTCCCGGGACCGTCAGACCGTAAATTTTATTCCCTGCGCCAACGGAAGTTTATCGGAATAATTGATAGTATTCGTTTGACGGCGCATATAAACTTTCCAGGCATCGCTTCCACTTTCCCTTCCGCCTCCGGTTTCTTTTTCTCCGCCAAAAGCACCCCCAATCTCTGCGCCGGATGTGCCTATGTTTACGTTGGCAATTCCGCAATCACTTCCTGCGTAAGAAAGAAAAGTTTCTGCCTCGCGAAGATTCAAAGTGAATATTGCGCTCGATAATCCTTGGGGCACATTATTCTGAAGAGCGATTGCTTCTTCAAGTGTTTTGTATTTTATTAAATACAAAATGGGTGCAAAAGTTTCATGCTGAACAATTTCCATATCGTTGGATACCTCGGCTATACACGGCTTCACATAACATCCGCTTTCAAAGCCTTTGCCTGTGAGTACTCCGCCCGCCACTGCAAATTTCCCCCCTTGATCTTTGATTTGCTCAATGGCCTTTACATAATTATCTACCGCATCTTTATCAATGAGCGGGCCTACATGATTTTCTTCTTTTAGAGGATCGCCGATTTTAAGTTGCTTATAAGCGTTTACCAATTTCTTTTTGAAAGCATCATATACCGCTTCATGAATGATTAGCCTTCGTGTGGTGGTGCATCGTTGCCCTGCGGTACCTGCGGCTCCAAATAAACATCCTACCAAAGCAATATTTAAATCCGCATCTTTCGAAATAATGATGGCATTGTTGCCGCCTAATTCAAGCAAACTACGGCCAAGTCTTGCCGCTACGGTTGTGCTTATGGCTTTGCCCATTCTGGTGGAGCCTGTTGCCGACACCAAAGCAATTTTGGGTTCTTCGCAAATCCATTCACCCACTTCACGGCCACCGGTAATTAAATTGCAAACGCCTTCGGGGACTTTATTTTCTTTAAAAACTTTAGAAATAATTTGCTGGCAGGCAACTCCGCATAGGGGGGTTTTTTCGGAAGGTTTCCAAATGCATACATCACCGCAAACCATAGCGATCATGCTGTTCCAGCTCCACACGGCCACCGGAAAATTGAATGCAGAAATAATTCCCACTATACCTAAGGGATGGTATTGCTCATACATTCTATGGCCCGGTCTTTCGCTATGCATGGTAAGGCCGTACAACTGGCGCGACAGCCCCAGCGCAAAATCACATACATCAATCATTTCCTGAACTTCGCACATTCCTTCCTGCAGGCTTTTTCCCATTTCATAGCTTACCAGCTTTCCGAGAATGGCTTTATTTTTTCGCAATTCATTTCCAATTTGCCTTACCACTTCACCACGCTTTGGAGCAGGCCAGGTACGCCATTCGAGGAAGGCGTCATGCGCGTTTTGCACTACCATGTCAAAGCTTCTTTTATCGCACGAATTAATGGTAGCTATTGGTTTCCCATCCACGGGAGAAAAAGATTTTATTTTTTCTCCAGAAGCAGAGATCCATTTTGTTCCGGTAGATACTCCTTTATTTAATTCAGAAATTTTTAATTCTTTTAAAAAATTTTGCATCATTATTTCTTTTAGTTTTTAAGAAAATATTTATTCATTCACTATTCTCTATGTATTGATATTAAACCATCCATCACTCAATATTGTTCTTTTTCATTCGGAAAATCTTTGGACTTTACATCTTCAATGTATTGTTTTACGGCCTTCGTAATTTCGTCGTGAAGGTTGAGGTAGGTTCTTAAAAAACGGGGTTTAAATTCTGTGTTGATGCCCAGCATATCGTGCATTACCAGCACTTGTCCATCGCAACCATTTCCCGCACCAATGCCAATGGTAGGAATCGTTACCTGTTCAGAAACTACCTTTGCCAGGGACGCCGGAATTTTTTCAAGCACTATTCCAAAACATCCTGCTTCCTGCAGGATCATCGCATCACGTTTTAATTTTTCAGCTTCTTCTTCTTCCTTGGCCCTTACGGTATAGGTTCCAAATTTATAAATGGATTGAGGGGTTAAACCCAAATGTCCCATTACAGGAACGCCCGCGCTTACAATTCTTTTTACAGATTCAACGATCTCTTCACCGCCTTCAAGTTTAATGGCATGTGCCCCGGTCTCTTTCATGATCCGGATAGTGGAGTTCAGCGCTTCCTTACTGTTTCCCTGGTAACTTCCAAATGGAAGATCTACCACAATTAAGGAACGGTTGCTTCCTCTCACCACAGAGCCCGCATGATATATCATCTGGTCAAGTGTAATAGGCAATGTGGTTTCGTGGCCTGCCATTACATTGCTTGCGCTGTCGCCAACCAAAATAATATCAATGCCTGCAGCATCAAATATTTTGGCAAAAGAATAATCGTAAGCTGTAATCATGGAAATTTTTTCTCCCGATTGTTTCATCTTCAGCAAAGTATGGGTGGTAATTTTTTTTACCTCTTTATTAACTGGTATCATTCTGTTTTTTTTTTAGAAGCGACAGGCGGGAGATGGCTCTGCATTAGAATAAAACAAATCCGTTGGGCAATCGCTTTGCAAAAGTAAATCCTTTCTCTCTCATGTGGCTTATTATAGAATCATAAATGAGAGATGTATTTTATGCTCTCGTTATCCATTTATCTGGATTTTGGCTCGTGTGCAATACAGCAGATATAAGTATATTTTTTGTTCTTCTTCAATGACGAAGTGTATCATAAAGGGAAATATATCTATTGAAGCTGTATGTACGTTATCATAACGGATGCTGTAAGCATGAGGATTCACTTTTATTGTCTTCACCTTGCTGCGAACCTGCTGAGTAAAACGTTTTCCTAATCCTTGTCTTTGTTTATTGTACCAAAGTGCAGCTTCTTTAATATCGGATTTGGCCAGCGGAAGAATAATTGTTTTGTACCTTATCCTCAATTAAAATGAATGAGTTTATTCTCTTTTCAGTAAGTTCAATTTAATACCGCTCAGATTTTTAACAGAAAAGCATGGCCATCCAAATTACTCCTATAAATCAAAAAGGCATTAAAGTTCCTTATCTATTTCGTCCATTACTTTATCAAAATCCAATGCCTGTTTTTCGTTATCATTGTATTGCTGCAACCTTTTAAGCACAGTCTCCTTATGCCATTGCGGAATATCATCAACAATTTCATCATCAATACCTTTATATTTATCTTTCAATGACTCCCATTCATTAATTGGAATATATACGCCGGTAGTATTCCCCTTGCTGTCTGAAATATATTGTAAGTTCATAACGAAATTATTTAACGATTATAATACACTGTAATTTGTAGTTCCAATAGAAGATTCATCTCAATGTTTTTACAAAACACTTCAATCTCTTTATTTATTATACAAATTTATAGAATGCCATGGGTTTCTTCAAAAAATAAAGCCCATCAATCAGAAACCAGGGCTTCCTATTTGAATTACTTTTTGACTTTTTTTCTAATTTCTAATTCATTATTCATTATTCATAATCTCCCTTAACCTCCTCCCATAAATGCTGCACCAATCCATCAGCAAGGCCTATTTTGGGAACATAAATTTCATTGGCACCAGCCCATCTCATCACGTTGATATATATCTGCAGGGCGGGTACAATTACATCTGCCCTGTCTTCTCTTAATTTATAAACAGACATACGATCCTGCAAAGAAACGTTGCTAAGTTCTTTGTAATAATCGCGCAGAAGTTCTAATGGTAAAGGCTTTCCGTCTTTTCGTTTGCTGAGTGTAAATACCTTGTTGATGTTTCCCCCTGAACCAATGGCTGTTACCGCTTTGTATTCTTTGGTTTGGGTTTTTACTGATTGTTTCATCTCATCCCAGGCTTCATCCGCCACTTTGTTTTTCAGCAATCTTATTGTGCCTATGTTGAAAGAATCTTTAAAGATCATATTGTTATTATTGAAAAAAGTGAGCTCGGTACTGCCGCCTCCCACATCAATGTATAAATAAGAATGATCTTTATCCAGGTTTTCAGCGATGTGGTTTTCAAACACCAGCGAAGCTTCGTCGCTGCCGGAGATTACCTGTATTTCAATGCCGGTTTCCTGTTGTACCAATGAAATTATTTCCGGCGTATTGGATGCATCGCGCATGGCTGAAGTGGCGCAGGCTTTTATGAATTTTATTTCAAAAGCATTTTTTAAATGGGCGAACGCTTTCATCGTCTGCAATAATAATTCTGTTTTGTGCGCCGAGATGCTGCCCGTATCAAAAACGTCGAAGCCGAGTCGCAGAGGCACTCTCACCAGGCTCACTTTGGTAAAAGAAGTTTTGTTTTTTGCATCTGTGGAAACTTCGGAGATGAGTAGTCTTGCCGCATTGCTGCCAATATCAATTGCTGCCAGTTTCAATATTTGTATATTTTTTCTTTAGAAGATAATTGTAAGTTTCTATTTGCGAGCGAATTCTTTTTGCGTTTTCCCCGTGTACATATTCATTGGAAAGTTGATTGTCCAGCACCCTCGCTTTTACATTATCGCTCAGTTGTATGTTGAGGATATCTTTCAATTCCTGTTGAATTTCTTTATTCAGAATGGGGCAGGCAGCTTCTATCCTGTGGTCAATATTGCGTACCATCCAATCGGCAGAAGAAATAAATACTTTTTCTCTTCCGTCATGATTAAAAACCATCACCCGCGCATGTTCCAGGTATTCGTCAACGATGCTCACTGCTTTTATTTTTTTCTTATTTTTTTTATTTTGGGTAAACATGCAGCATATTCCACGGATCACCATTTTTATTTTTACACCCGCACGTGCCGCCGCATAAAGTTTAAGAATCAATTCTTCATCGCTGAGTGAATTCAGTTTTAAAATAAGGGAAGCCGGTTTTTTTTCTTTGGCACTTTTTATTTCTTTATCAATAAAAAAATGAAGCTGTTTGCGCATGGCAATCGGGCTTACAATTAATTTTTTGCAGGCTTTTAGGGGCTGTATGTTTTTGGGATTTTCGAGGTGTGCGAAAATCCGGTTTACATCTGCCATAATATTTCTATCGCTGGTAAGCAAACAATGGTCGCCGTACACCGAACTGGTTTTTTCATTCAAATTTCCGGTGCTCACAAATCCGTAATGAACTGTTTGATTATTTACTCGTTTTTTGATAAGGCAAAGTTTGGCGTGCACCTTCATATTGGGCAAACCGATAAACACCTTTACACCGGCATCTTCCAGAATTTCTTTCCATTCTATATTGGCCTCTTCATCAAACCTGGCGCGTAATTCAAGGATCGCCGTTACTGCTTTCCCGTTTCTTACTGCGTTGGTAAGCGCATTGATAATGTTGGAATCCTTTGCCAAACGATAGCAGGTAACTTTGATGCTTATTACTTCAGGGGCAATGGCGGCTTCTCTCAGCAGATCAATTACCGAATCGAAAGAATGATAAGGGAAATTTAAAAGAACATCTCTTTGTAAAATTACCTGTGTTACACTGTTTACGTTTTGTAACAATGGGTGAATGAAAGGCTTTTTTCTTGGATTTCTTTTTTGAAAAACGGAGTCGGGGAAATCAATAAAATCTTTAAAGTTGTGAATGCGGCCGCCCGATTGAATATTGTCTTTGTTGGATAGCCCCAGTCTTTTTATTAAATAATTCAACACCTCGCTGTCAATATCTTTGTCAAAAGTAAACCGCACGGGTTTCCCTTTTTTTCGGTTCTTCAACCCTTTTTCTATTTTCTGGATCAATGAAGTGGAAACATCATTATCAATATCAATTTCCGCATCGCGGGTTACTTTGATGATGTGCGAAGAAAAAGTGTTGTAGCCAAAATAACTGAAAATCTGTGGAAGGCAAAACCGGATAACGTCTTCGAGTAAAATGATGGAATTACCGTTTTCTGTGGAAGGTAGAATAACAAACCTTGAAAGCCTTGTGGGCACTGAAACCAAAGCAAATCGTGATGGAATTTTTCCACCGGATTCGGACATTTTACAGGCGAGGTAAATGGATTTGTCATTTAAATTAGGAAATGCCTGGATGCTTTCAATCATCAACGGAACAATATTGCTTCTTACACTTTCATTAAAATAAGAGAGCACAAATTTTTGCTGTTCGCGGTTAAGTTGTTTTTCATTTAATAAAAATATTTTCTCTGTCTTTAGCTCTGTAAGAATATGTGCCCAGGCACGGTTGAACTGATTTTGCTGATTAGTAACTTTAAAATTAATTTCTTCCAGGATCTTTTCAGGAGAAACTTCGAGGTGCATATTTGCCTTGCTGCCCAACTCTATCATACGCTTGAGCGTTGCCACTCTCACCCTGAAAAATTCATCGGTATTGCTGGAAGAAATCCCGAGAAAACGAATTCGTTCTCTTAGTGGTACGGTTTTGTCATCCGCTTCCTGCAGTACTCTTCCATTAAAAGAAAGCCAACTTATATCCCTTACTATTATTCTGCGTTTATCCATAAGGGTTAGTATTACTTCCGGGGGCCGGCAGTAATGATTATCGTTTTAAATTTTATTTATTTTCTCAATGATGCCGGTGGTAGAAAACCCTTCTTCAAGCGGTATAATTTCTACTTTTCCATTATTAGCCATTACTTCTTTGGCGCCCACAATAGTTTCCAAAGTATAATCTCCACCTTTTACCAACACATCGGGCTTTATTATTTTAATAAGTTCGAGGTGTGTTTCTTCATTAAAAATAATTACGCCATCTACCATAATTAAAGAAGCCAGCAGCAAGGCTCTCGAAGATTCCGTATTAACAGGGCGGCTTTCGCCTTTCAACTTCTTAACGGATGAATCCGAATTTACGCCCACTACCAGCACGTCGGCAAATGAAGCAGCTTTGGCCAAAACAGCTATGTGCCCTTCATGCAAAATGTCAAAAACCCCATTGGTAAAAGCGATCGTTTTGCTTTTAAGCCTCCACCGTTTTACCTGCGCCGCTATTTCCTCCTGTTTCATTATTCGCTCCCGAATGGTATTGCTTTTTTTCATGCTTCTTATTATTTTGATAAATTAATAATCCAAAACTTATAATGCCGGCCACAATAATAATACCTGTATTCACGCTCCATATCAGCCAGCCAAAGGAAATATTGTCCACGTTATAAATGAGCAGAACCTGCTGAACCGCAACCGGAAAAGCGCCAATGCCACCGGGCGCTATGATCATAGCAAGCGTGGATAAAGACAAAACGCTGAAAGCGGCTGCCATGCCAAGGTGTGAGGTTTCTGAAAGTGCGAAAAAGCCTATGTAAACCTGCATAAGATACATTGCCCATATAAAAAAAGTATGCCCCAGAAAAGCCTTCCTTTGTTTTAAGTGGATGATGGTAGAAAAGCCCTCTTTTAATCCGTGTTCCAGCTTTTTTAATTTACTGATAAAAGGATGATGTGCATATTTCTTAAAAACCCACTTTATCAATAAATAGCCTAACCCGGCAGCCAATAAAGGGATAACGATTTTGGCCCAGCCAGGTAATATTTGCTCCTGTCCTGATATAGCTTCTATCTTTTCTTTTACGAAATTACTTACCGTTTTTATCTGGATTAAAAAAGTAATGACAATGACGATAAAATAACAAATCAGGTCTAACAGCCTTTCTAAAACTATGGTTCCTACCAATTTTGAAAAAGGTATTTTTTCGTAGCGGCTCAATAAAGTGCATCGTAATATTTCTCCAGCCCTGGGGAGGAAGCTATTGGCGAAATAACCGCATAAAGTAGAATAAAAAGTATTGGCTGTGGTGGGATGATACCCCATTGGTTCTATCAGGATTTTCCACCGTACGGCCCTGCTTAAAAAGGTTAACAGGGACATAATGATAATTGGAATTATATAAAGATAATTGGCATTCTGCAGAGATTCTACAAACTGAACTCTTTGCAATGACGTCATCTTGCTTAATTGCCACCACATTAAAAAAACGCCTATGCCTAAAAAAACAGTATATTTTAAAACGGAGAGTATTTTTTTCTTCATATTTTTTACAAGATAATAAAGAGCGTGGAGTTTTGCGGGTTTTGTAAAAATAATTATGCAGAAAGGTTAACAGTCTTAATAGTTTCTAGTTAAATCCTTTGTTGGTAGAAACTTCTGTAGAACTTATTGAGACTTTAAAAAAATTTGAAAATAAATTAACAAATATTTTAGGTTAGTAAATAAAAATTATTACTTTTAACTCTGAATCCTGTCAAAACCCACTCATCTCCCCAATTATCTTTCCGGTTCCGTTATCCATGAAAAGGTAAGTTATTAAACCTTCTGAAGCCAGCGCTTTGTAAAACCTTTTGAATTGTAATTCATTCACTAATCTTCATTCAATTCGCGTTTATGAAACAATTGCTACGTTCCGTTTTATTTACTTTGTTTGCAGTTACACTAACTAGTGTACATGCCTTTTCCCAAAATGCAACTATAACAACTGACCTGTTGGATTATCCTCCAGGATCTACTGCAATTATTAATGGTACCGGCTTTCAGCCAGGCGAAACTGTGACTTTGCAGGTGGTGCATACTGATGGTGATTCTCTCGGTACTGACCCTCAGTATCACCAACCATTTACAGCAATAGCAAATGTTAATGGAAATGTTTCTTCTTCCTGGTTTGTGCCAAATGATGGAGATGCTTTGGGGGCAACTTTGTTGTTGACTGCTGATGGGGTGAGTTCAGGGAGGCATGCGGAGACGACGTTTACGGACGCAATAAATTTTAAGGATGAAACCTTATCGGCACAAACAACCACAACAACATATGGAAGTAGCACAACAGCAGATTTTACTTATTCTTTTAAAGTAACAGGCACAGGTTCAGGGGCTCAAACTTATAATATTAGTTGTACTGGGTTGCCTGTAGGTGTAACATATACTCCGACTTCTGTAACCAGTAGCGCAAATAATGTTTCGGTTACATTGAATTTTACAACCGGTGCTGCCACAACGGGAACAACAATTTCAGTTAATGTTAGCATAGGAATAATAAACGGTACAGCAACAACTTCTACTTTAATAATTGGTAAAAGATCCATTATGGTAACACCTAATGCTGGTCAGAACAAAACATACGGTAATGCAGATCCTATATACACATATGGTTTTTCACCGGCATTGATAAGTGGTGATGCCTTCGCAGGAACCTTAACAAGAGACGCAGGAGTGAACGTTGGCTTATACAATATCACACAAGGCAATCTGGCACTCAGCAGTAACTATACTTTATCATTTGTTACAGGCGTTAAATTCGCAATCACACAAAGACCAATCACCATTACCGCAGATCCTAAGACCAAGGTATATGGAGATGCAGATCCGGCGCTTACCGCGCAGGTAACCAGCGGCACCATCCAGGGTACCGATGCGTCAAGCGGCGCCCTCAGCAGGGTAGTGGGTGAAAATGTAGGAAGCTATGCCATCAATAAAAATACCTACACATACGGCACCAATTACAATGAGACTTATGTAAGTAAAGATCTTACCATCACACAAAGACCATTATCGGTAACTGCGGTTACTGATTCTAAAGTGTATGATGGAACTGCCACTTCTTCTGCTCCAACCGTTGGTTCACTGGCTACTGGTGATGGAGTTAATGTGGCTCCCACACAGGTTTATGATAATAAGAATGTTGGTACTACTCATGTATTGTCTGCTTCTGGTCTTACTATAAAATATGGCAGTAATGCAAACACTACCGGTAACTACAATATCAGTTATGTGGCATCACCTGCTACCGGCATCATCTCTCAAAAGCCTTTGACGGTAACTGCGGTTACTGATTCTAAAGTGTATGATGGAACTACCACTTCTTCTGCTCCACCAACCGTTGGTTCACTGGCCACTGGTGATGCCGTTAATATGGCTCCAACACAGGTTTATGATAATAAGAATGTCGGTATTACTCATGTACTGACTGCTTCTGGTCTTACTATAAAAGATGGCAGCAATGCAAACACTACTGGTAACTATAACATCTCTTATGTAACCAACACTACCGGTGAGATCAAAAAGATCACTGCTACTGTAACTGCACAGACCGATACCAAGAACTATGATGGTAACACTT
>JBDSOE010000268.1:0-3927 GCA_039915005.1 Ginsengibacter sp. | reverse complement strand
TGAAAGAATTAAGAATTAAGTATTATGAATGTAACAATAATAGGCACAGGTTTAATTGGAGGCTCGATGGCGATAGCCCTGAGAGAAAAGGGGATTGCCCAAAAAGTAATTGGTGTGGAAAGCAGTCTGCAACATGCGGATGATGCGCTTAAACTGGGGCTTGTGGATGAAATAAATGAATTAGAGGTGGCCATTTTAAAATCCAATCTTATCATTCTTGCAGTACCCGTAAATACGGCTGAAAAAATGGTTGTTTCTATTCTTGATAAAGTAGATCAGCAAATTGTAATAGATCTTGGCTCCACAAAAAATGCAATTTGCCAGGCCGCTGAAAAGAGTAAAAACAGGCACAGGTTTGTAGCCACACATCCCATGTGGGGAACAGAGTTTAGCGGGCCTAAAGCTGCCGTAACAGGGGCTTTTAAAGGAAACGCAGTAGTGATATGCAACAGAGAAGACAGTGATAAGGATGCTCTTGAACTTACTGAAAATTTATATCGTTCCCTTGGAATGAATCTTTTGTATATGAATGCTGCGGCCCACGATGTGCACGCTGCTTACGTAAGTCATATTTCACACATTACTTCTTTTGCCCTGGCCAATACCGTGCTGGAAAAAGAGAAGGAAGAAGAAGCTATTTTTGGAATGGCAAGCGGTGGTTTTGAAAGTACGGTGCGCCTGGCAAAAAGTAATCCCGAAATGTGGGTGCCTATTTTTCAACAGAATCGCGAAAATGTATTGGATGTTTTAAACGAGCATATTTCGCAATTGAAAAAATTTAAGAGCTGTTTGGAAAAAGAAAATTATACATACCTCACAGAACTGATTCAAAATTCAAATAAAATAAAAAGGATTTTAAAATAAAAACAGATCCCAAATAAAAATCAACATTAATGCAAACAGAAACAAAAACCATGAAACAAACAGTAATGGAAATATGGAATAAACGTCCATTAATTATCAGTGGCCCGTGCAGCGCTGAAACGGAAGAACAAGTAATAGAAACCGCTACCCGACTGGCTAAAACGGGAAAGGTGGATGCGCTACGTGCGGGCATCTGGAAGCCAAGAACCAAACCGGGAATGTTTGAGGGAATTGGCGTAAAGGGATTGCCCTGGCTGGCCCATGCAAAAAAAGTATCGGGCTTGCCGATTGCAGTAGAAGTGGCAACAGCAAAGCATGTGGAAAATGCACTGCAGTTTGATGTGGACATCCTTTGGATTGGCGCACGGACTACCGTAAATCCCTTTAGTGTTCAGGAAGTTTGCGATGCGTTGCGCGGTGTGGATATTCCTGTGCTTATAAAAAATCCGATCAATCCTGATCTTGAATTATGGTGCGGCGGTATTGAACGCCTGCAAAAAGTAGGGGTGAAAAATATTGGAATGATACACCGGGGCTTTTCCAATTATGGCAATACCGAATACAGGAATGCACCGATGTGGCATTTGCCGATTGAAATGAAAAGAAGATTTCCGGAGATGCTGCTCGTCTGCGATCCGTCGCATATATGCGGCAACAGAACCGGGTTACAGTCCGTTGCACAAAAAAGTATTGACCTTGATTTTGGCGGATTGATGATTGAAACTCATCTGGATCCTGATAATGCATGGAGCGATGCCAAGCAACAAATTACACCTGAAGTACTTTCAGAGATGCTGGGCAATCTAATCTGGCGTATTGAAAACACGGATGAAAAAGAATTTATAACAGCCTTAGCTACATTAAGAGAGCAGATAAACCAGGTGGATGATGAATTGCTGGCACTGATTGGCCAACGCATGAAAATTGCTGACAAAATTGGCGCTTATAAAAAAGAAAATAACATTACCATATTGCAAACCAATCGCTGGAATGAAATACTGGCTAAGGCTTTCAAAAAAGGAGAGCGCTTAGGATTAAGCGAAGATTTTATCACTAAATATTTTGATGCCATTCACATGGAAAGTATCAGTCACCAAAATAAAATAATGAATGATTAGTAAAGAAATGACAAAGAAAGAATATCAGTTTTCGGGGAAAACGATTGCATGTCTTTTTAATGCAGAATTTTCCATGCTTGATAATCTGGTGGAAAAAGAAAATACCATTTTTATCACTGATGAAAATGTTTTTAAAGCGCATCCTGAAAAATTTGTTGCAAGAAAAACGATTCTTTTAAAAGCAGGAGAACGGTTTAAAAATCAGAATGCTGTAGATGAGGTCATACATCAGTTGATAGATTTGCAGGCCGACAGGAAAACTCTTATTGTGTGTGTTGGTGGTGGAGTGGTTACTGATATTACCGGTTATGTGGCTTCGGTTTACATGCGGGGTGTAAGGTTTGGTTTTGTACCAACAAGTATTCTGGCAATGGTAGATGCTTCTATAGGTGGTAAGAACGGGATAGACGTGGGCGTTTATAAAAACCTTGTGGGTGTTATCAATCACCCGGAATTTTTGTTGTACGATTTTTCTTTTCTAACCACTTTGCCTGAGGAAGAATGGGTGAGTGGCTTTGCAGAAATTATTAAGCACGCCTGCATCAAAGATGAAGAGATGTTTAGCTTCCTGGAAAAAGAATCGCTTGAAAAATTTCAATCATCTGGCGATCTGATTAGCCAATTGATTGAAAAGAATGTGGGCATTAAATGCCAGGTGGTTGCCAGTGATGAGCGCGAAAATGGTGAAAGAAGGCTACTCAATTTTGGCCACACCTTTGGGCACGCCATTGAAAACATCAGTGGGCTTTCGCATGGTAAGGCAGTGAGTATTGGCATCATAGCCGCCTGTGTTATTTCAGAAAAGTTAAACGCATTTTCAGCAGAAGAAACTTTGCGTATCAGTCATTTACTTTCAAAATATGGATTGCCTGTTTTGCTTGCTTTCGATAAAGAGAAAACCTGGAATATTCTTTTGCACGACAAAAAGAAATCTGGGGGCGATATGAACTTTGTGGTGTTAGATAAAATAGGCAAAGGCTCCATAAAAAAAATCCCTTTGAATGATTTGCAAGAAATTTTTTACAAGAAGTTTTAGCATTTTATCAGAAAGCATAAAAATTGAATTTCTATGTTGACCTTTATTAAATCCTAATTCCTAATTTTTAATTCCTCATTCATTCGTGATTACAACAATTTCCCCATCCACTTTGTCAGGTAAAATACAAATACCTCCTTCCAAAAGCAGTATGCAAAGGGCTTGTGCGGCGGCTCTGCTGACGCCCGGCACTACTATCATTGACAATTTTGGTAACAGTAACGATGAGCAGGCGGCTATGAGTATTATTACCCAACTTGGCGCCGTCATTAATAAAGTAAGTAACAGAATGACGGTTACTTCATCAGATTATATTTTTCATTCAGCCTTTTCAGAAAAAAATACACTGGTGAATTGTGGTGAAAGTGGGTTGTCTATGCGGATGTTTGCACCTATTGCGGCCCTTTTTAATTATAACATCACCTTTACCGGGGAGGGAAGTATTTTGAAAAGGCCCATGAACTTTTTTGATGAAACTTTTCCTGCACTCGGGGTAGAAATTCATTCCAACCAGGGCAAGCTTCCCATAACCATTTGTGGCCCTTTAAGTACTAAAGCTATTAAGGTGGATGGTTCTATGAGCTCTCAATTTTTAACAGGCTTACTTTTTGCTTATGCAAAAGCGTGTAAGGCTCCCGTTAGTATAATGGTGAAAAACCTGCAGAGCCGTCCTTACATTGATCTTACTATTTCTGTTTTGAAACATTTTGGATTTCGGGTAAGCAATGAAAATTACGAAACTTTCACACTTCATCCGCGTAAACCGATACCTGCGCACAGCATAAAATATACCGTGGAAGGCGATTGGAGTAATGCGGCTTTTTTATTGATAGCAGGTGCTGTTTCCGGTGAAATTATTTTAAAGGGAACTGATTTAAATTCATCCCAGGGCGATAAAAATATTATGAA
>JBDSOE010000093.1:0-23748 GCA_039915005.1 Ginsengibacter sp. | reverse complement strand
CGAAGGTCTTCGCGACTTATATGATGTAAGCTGTGAAGAGCTTAACTTTCTGGCAGACCATGCTGCAACCAATAAGGATGTGGTTGGCGCAAGACTTATGGGTGGCGGCTTTGGCGGCTGCACTATTAATATTGTGAAAGAAATTGGTAAAAAACAATTTCTTTCAGAAACCTTATCCGCTTACAAAAATGAGTTTAATGTGGATGCCGAAGTGTTTGAGGTAAATGTTGCCGATGGCACGCATGAAATTAAGAATGAAGAATGAAGAATTTTATAAGCGGCTATTCATTTTCAAGTTTATTTCTCAATCTCGTCTAACGTTGATTATTTGCGAAAGCAGAGAATTCATTGAACGTCCTGCCCGGTACAAATGCCCAATGGAAAATATATTGTTGAAGTTAAAAATAAAAGTGGAACATTGAACGTCAAGCCCGAACTGCTGCTGATAATAGCACATAGCCGATGTTACAATGTCCAGCCCTGCTTTTGCATACTTTTGTTGTAAGCATACCCTTCTCCTTAATGAGTTGATTAAGAAAATAAAAAACCTTGTCAAACGCAAGGTTTTTTATAAAAAATGGATGAAGTTTTATTTCTGTATTAGCAACTGCTTTCTTTCTTTGTAAGACCCATTAATAATTTCGACAAAATAAGTTCCATTTGTCAATCCGGCAATATTAATTTTAGCCGTTTTCACTTTATTGACCTTCTGATATTTTTTCAAGTTGCCTTGCATATCATAAAGCCTCACCTCGCCAAATGTAGTATTAGTGCCTTTAGCAGATTTTGTTTGGTCTGCAGATACGGTTACATCGCCTGATGCAGGATTAGGTGATACCATATAATAATTGTCGCATGGTACATAGGCGTTGGCGTGTGTTTGTGAAGAAGTACCACAAGCGTTAACGGCTTCTACAGAAATATCATATTCTATATCACAATCATTTGAAATAGAAAAAGTAGCTCCATTACTATGATACAATGAATTTAAACTTCCATTTATATACCAGTTGTAAGATGTAGCACCGGTTACAGGGGATGTTATTGCCCTTATTTTTCCAAAGGTTGGGTCAATAAGTTGAAAATCAATGGAAGTTGGGGCGGTAATACCAAGTGAAATATTATGCGTTACCGGCGGATATGTAAAGGTGCAATGACTTACTGTAGCACTTAATGTTACTATTGTATTTGTTGTTGTGTTTCTGCAAACAGATACAGTTGAGCATGTTGAGCATCCATTTATATAGGCATCAGTAGTGTTAGATAAACTCCACTGAACAGTTGCGCCGCTTTGCATACCATTAATGGTAAAGGTTTGGCAGCCGGAGCAAATATAATTTTGTGTACTCGTAATAGACAAAGTTGGTTCTGGTCTAAGTATTGAAATCGACACTGGCTGTCCCGGTTGCAGACCTGTCCCACAGCTATTTACCGCACGAATGCGAATGGAACCATCAACGCCATTTGATAAATCAGAAGTTACTGTTACATTGTTATTACCTGCAATCCAATTGCTGCCGGTGGAAACGTTTGAACCAATTGACCACCCATTTGGCAACTGGTACTCATAAGTTGTAATACTGCCAAAACAAAGAGTTGGAGTTTCAAAAGCAGTACCCCACTGAATATTGTTGAAACTAATATTGAAGTTTGAAATCTGGCAGCGTGGTGCAGTAATTGTTCCCTGGTTTGGTTGTATTGGTGAACAGCCGGTTGTTGAATAAAATAATGATTTGATTTTTTTAAATTCAAACGGGTCGTTACTACCATCAGTATAGTAAATACGAAATGTTTGTTTTTGGTTAGCATCTCCGAATTTTCCCTTAAAAGTAAATGTTGAACCAACTGGAAAAGTTGGCGACTGTGTTACAAAACAGCCACCTTCACCAATCATGCTTGAATATGTTTTAGGAATAGTAACTGTAAAGGTATATTCTGTACCTGGGCAAAATTCATTGCTTTGTAGTGGTGAAATTGTTTGGGCATTTACAACAAGTATTGTAAAGCTACAAATGAGAAATGAAATTATTTGTTTCATGATTTTTGTTTTATTCTTTTTCCAAATGAAAATGAAAACCAATAGAAGTTAGAAAGCCTTTTCGATTATTTCTGAAGGCACTTGGGCTGTTATCAAAAGTTGTTAGCTGGTTTTTATAGCCTAATAGGAACTCTATGCCAACTGAAGAATTAAAAAAAATTTCAGCACCTGCCATAGCTGAAAAAGTATTAAACTTTCCTTTAGGATTATCGCCCTCTTTAGCTTGGTTAATTCCTAACTGATAACTTATGTCGGCTAACAGATTAAACTGTTTATCCTTATTAAGAAAATAGTATCGAACAAATGGACCTAAAGCTAATTTTATTTGATTGGGCGTTGCCCCTCCGGAACTTTCCCCTTTATAAGTTGATAAGTATGGTCTTAATCCAGCAGCAAACCTGTCAACTAAAAAAATGCCGACAGAAGAAGCAATATCGATATTCGTATATTTTGCTGAATAGCTTACCGAAGGGAAAACATAATCCTCATGGTAACTGTAAAGACTACCGCTACCGCCCACCAGCCAAGTTTTTTTTGTCAACTGGCTTTGTGCTGCAAAGGATAATACTGTTAATAGTAATGATAAAAAAAAGGATTTCATAATATTTGTTTTTAAGTTTTTTGTATTTGATAAAATTGCCAATTGGTGGGCTATGGTCTCGCAAAAGTTCTGCCTTTAAATTTTCATGCCCGTTGTTTATTGTCTCCTTTGTCCCCCTTCTATTAGGGTGTGTCCGAAAGGGTTGCTTACAACAATAACAATATAACCATTCAACTATTTAGCCATTCTCCAAGGGGGTCCTTCGGACAACCTCTTACACCTTAATGTAGATCTTCTTCTTATCCAGCCACCATACAATAAGCCAGTAAAAAGTAATGAGGCAAAGCGCATAAAAAAGAGAACCATTATTATAACTGGTACCAAAAAGCGGTTTGCAAATGTGTTCGTAAAACCATCCAAAGGGTGAAAGATAAACCGGGTTTCCTAAGGCATCTGTTGACGAAGGGATTCGTATTAGGCCCAATACACGCGGCAGAAAACCAGCCAACACATAAATGAAAAGCGGATTTTTTCCAAAGACATCAAAGAATTTCGCTACCCACCCTCTGTGATTTTTCAATTCAATCCAATAAATCATTACTGCAATAATAACCATGGCAAGCCCAGTTGTATAAACTGTATAAGAGCTTGTCCATATTTTTTTGTTGATGGGGAAAGCCATATTCCAGGCATATCCTATAAAAAGAAAGATTGCACCCGCTACAAATAATCCATTCACCATCTCTGCAGTTTTCCCTTTTTTAATAATATAGTGCCCACATAAATATCCAAAAAGCACCTGCACCACAGAGCAAAACAAACTCATGAAACCTTCGGGGTCAAAGGCAATAGCATGGCCATTTCTTACCTCGCCATGATACATGTGGCCTTCACCCAAAATAGCTTTATCAATGTGGGTGCCAAACCAGCCGGTAAAACTAAACGGGTCGGAAGGATTGCCCACTACACACAATAGCCAATAACCCAATAACAGAACAACAGAGGCTATAATGGCGCCGCGTATTTTAAAGAAATAAATAATGACGGAAGCGAAGAAATAAGCGAGGGCAATTCGCTGCAACACACCCAAAATCCTTACACCGGCAGGCTCTCCGTTGGCATCAATATAACTCCATGGTTTAAAAACCAACACGTCATTAACCCATTTTACAAATGGCGTCCAGTTTAGAAACATGCCTATAATAAAAATCAGGAAAGTCCTTTTAATTACCTTTTTCCAAAAGGCGGATGCGCCAGCCGCTTCCAACCGCGGCATTACAAACGCCAAAGCATTTCCTACGGCAAAAAGAAAAAAGGGAAAAACGAGATCGGTGGGCGTAACCCCATGCCATACAGAATGATCCAATGGCGCATAAATATGTTCCCAGGTCCCGGGATTGTTTACCATTATCATAAGGCAAATAGTGGCTCCGCGAAAAACATCGAGCGAATAAAAACGCTGTTTCATCTGATCTTGTTTCAGCATTTATTGAAAAGATTAAATTTTTAGAATACTCATTTTGGTATAACGAATGTAATGATGTTTCAATAAAAAATTTAAAAACAATCCTCCCCATGATTAATTTTTCGTATCAAAAGATTAATCTTATTTTTAACCAATACCCCAAAAGTGTTTTTTTCGTAAAAAAAGAAATACCTGTTATCATCAAAAAAAATTAACCCAACATAATCAATAGAAGAGTATGAGTTTTAAAAATAAAACGGTGTTTATTACCGGCGCATCCCGCGGAATTGGCAAAGCCATAGCCTTGCGTCTCGCTAAAGAAGGAGCTAATATAGTAATAGCTGCCAAGTCAACCGTTGAGAATCCTAAACTGGGAGGAACCATTTTTAGCGCAGCCAAAGAAATAGAAGAAGTAGGAGGAAAAGCGTTGGCGGTTCAATGCGACATTCGCTTTCAAGATCAAATTACCAACGCCGTGGAGAATGCTGTGAAGGCTTTTGGAGGCATTGATATTTTAATTAATAACGCATCTGCCATTTCATTGACCCCTGTTGAAAAAACGGAAGCAAAAGCCTTTGACCTGATGCACGATATTAATGTAAAGGGAACTTTTTTTGTAAGCAAAGCATGCATTCCTTATTTAAAGAAAGGATCCAATGCACACATTTTAAATCTTTCGCCACCACTTAATCCGGATCAAAAATGGCTTACTAATCATGTTGCCTACACGATGAGTAAATACAATATGACTATGATTGCTTTGGGCCTGTCCGGCGAATTAAAAAAAGACCATGTTGCCGCTAATTCATTATGGCCCAGGACCACCATTGCCACTGCCGCTGTACGAAATTTGCTCGGTGGAGAAGCCCTCGTCAACATGAGCCGTACACCTGATATCGTTGCTGATGCTGCTTTTTATATCTTACAAAAACAGTCTTCCCAATGCACCGGGAATTGTTTTATAGATGAAGAGGTGCTGGCTTCGGAGGGAATTACAGACCTTGATAAATATGCGGTACTTCCGTGCGGCCAACTTTATACTGATTTATTTTTATAGCTTTTTTTTAAAGAAGAATCTATTGATAAAGTCTCAAGCCTTCCCAAAGCGCTTCCTATCTTTTCAAAAACCAAATTGTACTTGGGTAATTCATTTCCTGTGTAAATGAAAAATACCACCATATTTTTATGATTCTCTTCCAGTTCTGTTTTTAAATTATTTTTTTGTAAACGATAGCATTCCCGCATCAGGCGTTTTATCCTGTTTCTGTCCACCGCTTTTTTAAAATGTCTTTTGCTTACAGAAAACCCTGCCTGCAAAGGGAATAAGTGATCTTCAATTTCAAGAAAAATAATCCTGAAAGGGAAATGCGAGAATGATTTCCCTTCTTTAAAAAGCTGCTGAATCATCTTCCTGCTTTTTAATCTTTCCTGCGCCTGTAAGGTAAACTTCAGTTGGATAATTTCTGATTTTTTAAAAAATGAGTAATTTAAAAAATGAAGCTAAAATAAAAAATAGCCCCGACAAAGGAGGCTATTTAAAATATTTTCGGGAGTATTTTTATTTTTTACTTCCGTGTTCGTCTGAAACGGTAAGTTTATGGCGCCCTTTAGCTCTGCGGCTTGCCAAAACTTTACGGCCATTGGCAGTTGACATGCGCTCTCTAAAGCCATGCACACTTTTACGACGACGCTTATGCGGCTGGTAAGTACGTTTTTTTCCTGGCATTGTTTATTTTTTTTCCTTTTATAAAAATTGTTTCTTTTTCTCAGCCGGGCACCATCCCTGCTGTGTGTGAAAGGGCAGCAAAAGTAAGAAAAGATTTTAGATTGTGGGGTGCGAATTTTTATGTTGTTAAGGTTGCCAACCTTAGTAAGTTTTATTCCAGCTTAGAAATACTTTTCAAAAGTTGGCAACCTATCACAAATCAACATGAGCAGAATTTACTTTTTCACCAAAAAATAATGCAGAGTGTTTGTCGAAATCTTTAGCAGCATCAGTAGTGAAAAAATGGAAGGACGCGTTTTGGCTGCATTTATTTTCCATCTCAGGATGGCGCTTCAAATAATCAGCCAGGCTCTTCGCCACAATGTCTCCCTGCGAGACCACTTTAATACCGGCGGGCAGGTATTTTTTTATCTTCCCCAATAACAATGGATAATGTGTGCAGGCCAATAAAATAGTATCTATTTCTACGGATTTTTCTAATAGCTTTTCAATATCTTTTTTTATAAAAAAATCAGCACCCTCCGATTCTCCTTCATTATTTTCCACCAGGGGAACCCAAAGCGGGCATGCCTGCTGAAAAACTTTTACACCTGGAAAAAACTTTTTTATCTCTATCGGGTATGATTCGGATTGCACGGTTCCTTTGGTTGCCAGAATACCTATGTGTGCCGACTTTGTAAAATTTCCGATAATTTCTGCAGTAGGGCGAATGACACCAAGTACCCTTTTGCCGGCATTCATCCGGGGTAAATCTTTTTGCTGAATAGTTCTTAAAGCTTTTGCTGATGCGGTATTGCAGGCAAGAATTACCAAAGAACAATTTTGCTCAAACAACCACGTTACGCATTCTTTGGTATATTGATAAACGGTTTCAAAAGAACGCGTGCCATAAGGTGTGCGGGCATTATCACCGAGATAAATAAAATCGTATTGCGGCAAAAGTTTTTTTATTTCCTTTAAAATAGTAAGGCCGCCATAGCCGGAATCAAAAACGCCAATGGGAGAAATCTTCTTCATGATACAAAAATAAAAAGCCATCCCGTTATAGAGATGGCTTGTAAGAAAAAATAATTTTCAATTATTTTCCAATACCGGGTTTAACGGCAGCGGGTTCTTTCAATCCCAGTTTCTTTCTTACCAATGAGCCTATATCAGTGGTTGTTGGCATTACGATGAGGGCTTCTCTTGGCAATATATAAGTATAGCCATTTTCTTTGGCTACATCTTCAATAGCTGCCTGCAATTTCTTTTGAATAGGTATAGACAGCTCCTGTCTTTTTTGTTCAAATTGATTCTGAATTTTTTGGTCTTCACCGCTTAAATCCTGTACTTGTTTCTGAAGCTCACCGCGTTTTACCTCTTTTAAACTTGCACTCATGCCGGTAGAGTCTTTATAAAATTTTTGAACGGCTTCATTCAATGCGGTTTGTTTGTCCTGCGCATTTTGATAAAGAGATTTTTGATACTGATCCAGTTCTGTTTGCACGGCTGCGGCTTCAGGCATTAGTTGTATTACTTCATCGGCGCTTATATAGCCGATTTTCTGAGCGTTCGCCGGGTTGGTGTATCCAAATATTCCTGCGGAAATTAGAAGGATGGTAAGAAATTGTTTCATTTTTTGTTTTAAGGTTTGTGTTTATTAAAGTCTTTAAAATTAAGTTTATGGCTGCATCTGCATTTGTTTTTCGCAATTATTTAACACCCAGTTCTTTTAATACATCATCACTCCTATCAAGTTTTGGGTCGGCAAATATAACGGTAATTCCCTCACTTTTATCCAAAATAAAATCATATAATTTTGCTACCGCCAATTTCTGGATAGCATTATAAACCCTATCCTGTATTGGTTTTATTAGCTCCTGCCGTTTTTTAAATATATCTCCTTCATATCCAAAGCGGGTTCTCTGAAGATCCCTGAGCCCCTTTTCATTATTATAAATTTCATCTTCTCTTTTTTTCTTCAATTCATCGCTAAGCATTACTTGTTCTGCAACATACTGTTTATACATTGCGTCAAGGTCAGCCGATTTTTTATCTATTTCCTGTTGCCACATTTTACTAAACTGATCCAGTTTTTGCTGAGCTTCTTTGTATTCGGGTAATTTTTCCAGAATATATTTTGAATCTATTACTGCGTATCGCTGGGCAAAACCGGCGGTAGCCAATAAAAGGCTGGCTGATAAAGTAAAAAATAATTTTCTCATAATAATTCAGGTTTATTAAATTTTATAAGTTACCGTTTTATAATTAGGGCAAATTAAGATGGGCAAATACCCCTCCATTTACTCCGGCTCCTGGCCCAGCATAAATGTAAACTTCGCTGCGCCTTTTAATCCTGTGTTACCATTTATTCTATCCAAACCTATACCATAATCAAACCCTAACAAACCAAACATTGGAAGGAAGAAACGCATTCCCAAACCAACAGATCTGCGCAATTTAAATGGATTGTAATCTTTAAAATCGTACCAACCGTTGGCAGCCTCAAAGAAGGCAAGCCCGTATATGGTACTGCTCGCGCTGGTGCTGAATGGATACCTGAGCTCTAAAGTATATTTATTGAAGATAGTAAAAAATTCACTTGCCTGGCTAAGGTCGGGGTTAATCTTTGGATTAGAATTATCATAAACCGGATAGCCCCTGTGTGCCACAATATCGTAACCCAACAAACCATAGTTGTTGCTTAATCCTGCATCACCCAATTGGAAACGTTCAAATGGGGAGGTGATTGTTTTATCTGAATACCTGCCAAGGAAACCATATTTAGCGGCGGCTTTTATAATAAATTGTTTGTTTTTATCAGGGCCACGGCCTTGTCCAATGGGCACGTACCATTCGGCGGTAAAACGTTCTTTATGAAATTCCACCCATTTGTACCGGTCAGTTTGTACGGCTCCATCTCTGAATAATGAATACGGTGGCGTAAGCTGTGTGCTTAGTACAAAATTAGATCCGCTGGTGGGGAAGATGGGATTAGGCCCGGCTGAGTTTCGCGCAAGCGTTATTTTTAAGCTCACATTATTTGAAATCCCATTAGTAAGTCCTGGGAAAATATTATAATTTTTAAGTTTATAGCGCTGATAATTTAACTGGTAGATCAATGCGAAGAAATCATCAGGCCATTTCAATTGTTTGCCGAGAGAAACGCTAAAACCCGTCGTTTTTATATAGGATGAATCCGCATAAGAACGGTCGTAATAACCTGTCATAGGGTTATAGGCATTAGCATATTTGGTATCGTAATAGCTTATGGTAAATGAATTTCTTTTTTTGCCGCCAAGCCAGGGTTCGGTAAAAGAAAAGTTATAAGAACGGAACTGCTTTCCGTTGCTCTGCGCTCTCAAGCTTAGCTTTTGCCCATCACCAACAGGCAGAGGTTGCCATGCTTTTTTCTTAAAAATATTATAGATAGAAAAGTTGTTGAACGTAACACCCAGAGTTCCCGTTAACCCAATACCGCCACCGAAACCTGCAGAAAGCTCTAACTGATCAGATGATTTTTCTTCCAGCCCCCAATTGATGTCCACCGTTCCATTATCAATGTTGGGAACTATACCGGGGTTTATTTTTTCAGGATTAAAATAACCCAATTGAGAAAGTTCGCGTTGTGTTCTGATAATCAGTTGCCGGCTAAATTTATCACCCGGTATGGTACGCAGTTCACGGCGGATCACGTACTCTTTGGTCTTATCATTCCCGGAGATCTCTACCTTGCCAATGGTTGCCTGCGGACCTTCTGTGATGCGGATCTCATGATCAATCGTATCGTTATAAACCGCTGTTTCCACCGGGGTTATTCTAAAAAATAAATACCCGTCATCCTGGTAAAGGCTGCTGATATCGCCACCTTCCGCTGATGGCGTAGTACCCAATCTTTTATTAAGCGTTTCTGCATTGTAAATAGATCCTTTTTTAATCCCCAGTAAAACAGTCAAAAGCGAATCAGGATATTTGGTATTGCCTTTCCAGGTTATGTTTCCAAAATAATAACGTTGACCTTCACTCATTTTGATGGCAACATCCAAATCACCTTTGTCGCCATAAGCAGTATCTGCAAGGATGGTGGCGTCGCGAAAACCAATTGAATTATAATAGCTGAGAATACTTCCCTTGTCTTCGATAAATTTCTTTTCATTGAATTTTGCGGAACTCAGAAATTTAAAACGGACATACGGGTCCAGGAATTCTTTGGTTTTTGAAGGAACTAAATAATCACTGCCACGCAGGTAATCACTAAAAGTGATCTGGTTGCCTTTGGAAGAATCGTAAATATTTTTATTTACAGAAGGAAATAAAGTAAACCTGCTTTTTTCCTTGGTTCCCTTCATTTGCTTTTTTAATTTAAGATCAGAAACGGATTCATTGCCTGCGAAATAAATTTCATTGATCCGTACTTTACCATTTTTGCTGACGGCAAAAATAATATTTACCGCATTGGCATTTTTAGGATCTTTTGTTTGCAACACTTCCACATCTACATTTCTAAAACCTTTATCTACGTAAAACCTTTTTATAATATCCGTGGAAGTAATTTTTAAACTCTCAGTAACCCTTGTTATCCGTCCTTTTACCAGCCCGAGTTTCGTGGTAATTTCATCGGCTTCACTTTTTCCTATTCCCCTGAATTTAAAATTGGTAAGCGTGGGCCGGTCAGTAATATTTATCTCCACCGACAGATTTTTACCTGATAGCTGCGTTAAAAAAATTTCCACATTTGAAACCAAATTCTGCTTCCATAAATTGGTAATGGCCCTGGAAAAATTATCGCCTCCCGGAATGACCACTTTATCACCAACGGCAAGCGCAGAAATGGAAATAATCAGGTTCGGGTCAAACGAGGTTTGGCCCGTAACTTTTATATCAGAAATAATATATTGTTGGGGATTTTTTGAGTTGAAGATATTTTCAAGTTCAGGATTTATGGAAGTGGGCAGCGTATCTCTGTGGGCAGGGGCAGGCGGCAACGTATCATTATTAACCTGGGCTGTAGCAATAGTTTTGGTTGTAATAGCGATAACTATCAAGAATAGGATCTTGTAGATCTTGTGCATTAAATCAATTTTAATAGGGCGGCAAGTTAAATTCAATTATTAAAAGTTTTTGTTAAATCAGGCATAAAATCAAACGTGCGCCGCTATTGGGTTGCCGGCTTATAAGAAAGGTATGGGGTATTATTTTTTATTATTACAGTTTCCAATTTTACATTAAAAAAATCCTGAAATTTATTATCACGTTTAGTATTCTCTTTTATCAAATTCTGCCATTGGAAAATTTTAATTTCAGGCCACTTCTGATAAACAGCAAAAAAATTGTGAAATCTGAATTGTGAAATCTAAAATCAACCTAACTGTTCACTGGTTTTACCAAATCTCCTCTCACGGTTTTGATAACTTAGCAAGGCCTCGTATAAATTTTCTTTCCTGAAATCGGGCCATAGCGTATCTGTAAAATATAACTCGGAATAAGCCAGTTGGTACAATAAAAAATTACTGATCCGGTACTCACCACTTGTCCTTATCATTAATTCAGGGTCAGGAAAAAGCCCCGTGCATAAATGCCGGCTAAATTCTTCACCCGTAATTTCCTCAGGCTCAAGTGTTCCATTTTTTATTTCTACGCCAATATTTTTCACTGCGTTGAGAATCTCCCAGCGGCTGCTGTAACTTAATGCCATTATGAGGTTTAGCCCCGTATTGCTTTTGGTTTCATCGCAGGCTTCCTCTATTTCTTTACGTGCAGAAGGAGGCAGCAAATCCACATTGCCAATTACGTGCAGCCTGATGTTATTTTTATTTAAGGTGGGAACTTCATCACGAATCGTTTGTACCAATAATTCCATCAAGCCGGTTACTTCATCCTTCGGCCGGTCCCAGTTTTCTGTACTGAAAGCATAAAGGGTAAGATATTGTATCTTCAATTCAGCACATCCTTCTACTATATTTCTTACGCTCTCCACTCCGCTGTAATGACCAAATAGCCTGTCTTTCCCTTTCTCTTTTGCCCAGCGGCCGTTGCCATCCATAATGATAGCCACATGACGTGGTAATCTTTCAGCAATTAATTTTTCTTTCGTACTCATTGTGTTTAAAAAAACTAAGTCAGGCTTTATTTGCCTGACCTTGACAAAAGTAAGAAAATACTTTATACCGAAAGGGGGTTAATTGATTAATTTATTAATTCATTTAACGGATTAGAGAGTATGGGTGGGTTGGCTGTTTTAATCCAGAATAGCAAACTCAGCGGGCTGTTGGGCAACGGTATGAAGTAAGGTTAAATGAAATACCTATTTCGGCAATGGCATACTGATCTTTCTGCTTGCTGAACCCGCGCTGACGGCCCTCTATGCCAATAGGAGTGCCGGTTTCAAAAGACCGATCCTGCATAATACCCGCCAGGGATTTTCCACTGCTGGCAGGAAACTTATCAATGCCAATATAAGTAGTGCTTACATCATCAATATAATCGGTGCTGGTAAAACGATGGGCTACTTCAACAGAAACATTCACCCTGTTGGAAACGGCATATTTTATACCAAAGCCTATGGGGAAACAAACAGCCATAGTTCCATAGGCCTTGCGCCCCTGGTAAAAAGTTTCGCCTTCTGTATTTAAAGGGCGCAAATACACTTTTTCATTTTTATAATAAGCATAAGGGTCGTAGCTGAAAACCCCTATGCCAATGGTTGCGTACGGCGTAAAAGCGTGGTTGGGATCTGTGGGAACAAATTTGAAAAAATTAAAATCACCCGAAAGGGCGATCTCAAAAATATTGGAATTGAAACTTAGATTTCTTCTTTGTTGAAATTCGTTTTTGCTATACTTATCGCTGTACCCCAATTGAGCATAATGTCCTGAAAGACGCACTGCAATGTAATTTCCGAACTGCCTTCTGAAAAAACCGCCCAGGGCTATTTTGGGACGATTGATAGCCGCCCTGTTATTAAGATCACCGAAGTAATGAGCCACGCCTCCCGTAATTCCAAATTCTGCTTCCTGCACATATTGATACTCTTCCATCTGGGCATGGCTCTTAATGCTAAAAGAAAAAATGCAAATAAGGAGCGGGATGATTTTTTTCATAATAGGGATACAAAAATAACAGAATGTAATTAGAACGAAGAAAAGGTGTTTTAATTATTTTCGGTGTTAAAATTAATATTAATTTCTTTTATCCAAACCCCACGATAGTTTATTTCTCAACGTTTGCAGGAAATTGTTTTCATTCAACCTCACCAGGTTAATACTAAAAGCTTCTTTACGAATAGCGAGTAGTACTTCTTTACTGGCAATTTCGCGACGACTATCCAGCGTGCATAAAAAACCATCTGTACGGCCTTCCACTTCAAAAGAAATAACCGAATCATCGGGAACCACCAAAGGGCGGATATTTAAATTATGAGGCGAAACGTGTGTTATTACAAAGCTTGCAGAATCAGGGAACACTACTGGGCCGTTGCAGCTTAACGAATACCCTGTGGAACCCGTGGGTGTGGCCACTATCAATCCATCGGCCCAATAGGTATTTAAAAATTCACCGTTCAAATAAGTATGGATTTTTATCATGGGCGATGTATCCTTTTTGTGAATGGTAAATTCATTCAGTGCATAGGCGCGGCCGCTGAATAAAGGCATGTTGGCGTCCAGGTGTACCAGAGTTCTTTTATCAAGCATGAAGGTGCGCTTCACCAGACACTCTATGGCGGAATGGATTTCGTTTTTGCCAATGCTTGCCAGGAATCCGAGCCGGCCATAATTAATTCCGAGGATAGGAATGCCTTTATCGCCAACAAAGGTTACCGCATCCAGTAAGGTGCCATCGCCACCAAGGCTGATGATGAAATCAATATCTTCAAGATCTCCCGGCTGGTTAAAAGTGGAATATTTAGCCGTAATATCAATGGAAGAATAAAACTGATTAAAAAAATCCTGGTAAATTACCGGTTCCATTTTATAATGAAATAGCTCATCAAGCAATAGCTTCAGGCCTTCCAATAGTTCCGATTCTAATCCCCTGCTGTAAATAGCTATTCGCATAAATTTATTTAATGAGTATTACCCTTAACAAAAAAACCGATAATATTAAAGATGTAAAAATAATCCCTTTTGGCCTAATTGGTTGAAACTGTATTCAACGCTTATTTTAAAATCATAAAGAGTAACGATATCGAAACCAAAACCTCCGGAATATAAGAAGCGGTTATTTAATTGCGAACCGGATTGATTGTAAACATATCCCATATCTGCAAAAGTTTTGGCATAAATAGTGAAGGGAATTTTGTCATAAGTTTTAGATTTCAGAAAGGTTGGAATAGTAAAATGAGCCATTTTCTTTTTTACATCCAACTTGGCCAGTGCAGAAGCTACTCCATCCACCACAAAATATTCGAGGCCGCGCAAATAATTGTCTCTATAGCCCAAAGCTTCCAGGTTAAAATAAGGTTGTTTGAAAGGCAATTTTATTTCTCCCGCAAAACGAAAACTTGAATACCACTGATGAGGATAAGAGAAATACTGCTTGAATTCAGGCGCTATGGAAAACCGGTTGACGCCACCTTGTAACTGAAGCCCCCGTTTTCTTACAGACAATTTAAAAGTGTGCCCTTTTAACGGATACAGAATATTATCCACGTCATCGTACTGAAGCCTGTATTCCAGATCCAAAAAATCGCGGGTGGAAACGTTCTGATGAAGATTGAAATAACCGGCGTTGTATTTTGAAACGATGGAATCGGCAATATTAATATGCCGGAATTTTATAGTAAAGGTTTCTTTTTTCTTCAACCTTTTCCTGGAACTGTACGCAGCCGTTACGAACCACTCATTTTTTACAAAGCGATCGTTGTTATAATAAAGCAACTTATTGTTATGATCGGTGGCGTAAGGTATTTCCCTTGTTTGTTCCACACCGGTGGCAAAGCGTATTCCATCCGTTAATGCGGGATTGGTATAGGGCGCTATGTATTCAAAAGAAATATTTCTTCTGTACCCGTTGATCAGTATTAAAGAAAGTTGGTCTCTTCTGCCGCTAAAATTAAAATGAGAAAAGAAAGCGCCATAGCTAAGCCTGTTGAAATCCGCATGGTGTGTGGCTGCCCATTCATTAAACGATCTGTCTGCCAGTTCCAGGTAAGGAACCGGGAAAATATACCATCTCTCTTTTACGTCAATGATAATATCCATATCGGAGGCGCTTACCATTAGCGGCGACACGTTTACCTCCACAAACAAAGTAGTATTGTAAATAAAATTCCTGGCCTTTTGTAATTCATCATTCATTTTATCAATGAGGATGGTGTCGCCCTGTTTTATCTGCATTTCCCGCAAGATGATATATTTTTTTGTTTTTTTATTGCCTGATATAATAATGTTTCTTACATGAAGTTTGGGCTGGTAATTTTTTGATTGAATATTTACAGAAGCGCTGTCCGTGCTATCTTTTTGTGCTTTTGAAGTAAAAGAAACGCCACATAATAATAATAATAAAAGCGCCAATTTATTTCCTGAGGAACGTTTACGGCCCGGCTTTTTCTTTGTAAAGAAATAGATATAGATTGGCCCCAGAAATAAGATGGAATAAAGCAAAAGAATGGCATTAAATGTCGAGATAGTTCATCAGGTTTTGGTAGTTGGCGCTAATGTCATTTTCAAATAATTCTTCGCCGGAATAATAAGTTACCGAGTATTCATATCTTTCAAAAGAAGCAATAATGGTAGATATTTCTCTCTTGTTTATCTGCAGGGTTACCTGCAACAGAGGAGATGGCGGCAATGGAGAAATATTTAAATGAAGTATGGTGGCGCCATCGCTTTCCACAATACTGTTGATCTCTGAAATAGCCAGATGGGTTGGGTCTGTTTCCAGCACCACCAGGGCGCCGAATTCATTGGCTCCACAAAAATTTCCTAAAGCATTTATGAGATTAAATCCCCGGATGGCTCCCATGTATTCGCCGGGTTCATTAACTACAGGAACGATATTGGTACGATAAAGATTACTAACCGGAACTGCTTTCAAAAAATGATGAGCCGCATTTACAGAGGCCGGAATAAAGTCGTCTCTGAAATTTTCAATGACGGCTTTTTTATCTTTCGTGTCCAGAAGATCCTCTTCGCTGATAAGCCCCAAAAACTTTTCTTCAGATACCACGGGAAGATGGGTGATCTTAAAATCGCTCATGAGTTGCAATGCCTTTACCACGGTATCGTGCAATTGCAATTGAGGAATCGTATTATCAATAAGTTGCAGGGTAGTCATTATGGGTCAATTTTAATTTAATGAAAACCAGGTGGCCGATTATATTACAGAGACAAAAAAAATCAGTGAACTGTTGCAACAGGTACTTTTAATTTTGACAGTAAGTTATGTAAAATCTCGTTAAACTCCTGTGGCACTTCCATCATAGGAGCATGTCCGCATTTGTCAATGAAATGAAGCTCGCTGTTTGGGATCAATTTATTGAACTCTTGGGCAACAAAGGGTGGCGTAATCGTATCATTGTTTCCCCAAATTAAGCAAGTGGGTTGCCGTATCTGGTTCAGTTCTTCGCCAAGATTATTACGAATGGCCGATTTTGCCAAAGAAATAATCTTAATCACTTTAATCCTGTTGTTGGTAATTTCAAAACATTCATTTACCAGTTCATCCGTTGCCATAGCGGGATCGTAAAAAGTAAGCTGTGTTTTTTTACGGATGTATTCTTTATCGCCGCGTTTTGGATAGCTATCTCCCATACCACTTTCAAACAAACCGGAGCTGCCCGTAAGTATCAATGATTTTACTCTTTCAGGGTTTTTCAAAACATACACAAGCGCTACATGGCCGCCCAAAGAATTGCCCAGCAAATGAATGTCTTTATAATCGCGGTGCTCAATAAATCTTTTTATAAATTTCTGTAAGCCGCCCACGGTAGTATGCAGTAGGTCAAGCTCAAAAAGCGGCAGTATGGGAACAATCACCTTATGGGTGCTTTTGAAATATTCAATAAGATGCTCAAAATTGCTTAGTGCACCAAACAGCCCATGCAGCAGCAGCAAGGGTTCGCCCTCTCCGATTTCAATAAATTTAAATTTTCCTTCTTGTTGTATTTGATATTCCATTTTTGCAGTTTCGCGGAACAGGATTTTTTAGGCTGCCGTTATTTCTTGCTAAAATAAATGTTTCTGTTCAAAAAATCGGCGAAATAATTATTTCTACTTTAATTCAGGAAATAAATTTATGCCCCATTTTTTCAAAAAAACTTTGCAGTTCCGTAAAGGTGTCTTTAAATATGGGAATAATTTTCCCAAGATTATCTATCACTTTCGGCCCCCACGGAGCCACATAATCGTGTACCGATGAGGCCAAAATGGTTTCGGGTTTCAGAAGAAAAGTTTTTTCTGCAAAAAATAAAAGAATGCTGAAAAGGATGGTGTAGATAATAACATATAACGCGATGCCTCCCAGCTTATCGAGCCAGCCAAGCATAGCAAAACTTGCCGTTTTCTTTATAATGCGCGCACCAATATTTACCAGCAAAACCACCACAATAAATATCAGTATAAAACTTACAACGGGAAGCCATTTGGCGGAGGCGCCGGTAGCATTTTCCAAAGAATGTGCCACCACGGCGGACAATTTTAATGCCGCAGCCGTGCCGATAATAAAAGCAAGGAGGGAAAAAATGGCAATGATAAGCCCCTTACTGAATCCCTTAAAAACAGCAATGATCATTACTATAAAAAAAGCAACATCAATTACCATTTTAAATTGGCGGTTTTAGATTTTGCTGAATACCAGGTGCGGATACCAAATTGTAAATTCAACCATTCAACAGTGAGGCAATTCAACAATGAAACCCTCTTTATTTTGCAAGCAATTCCTTCACAATGGCGGCTATCGCTTTTCCATCTGCTTTCCCTGCAAGTTGTTTATTGGCCGCGCCCATTACTTTGCCCATATCAGCCGGTGAGTGAGCGCCGGTTTCAGCAACGATCTTACTAATTATTTCTCTTAATGCTTCTTCACTCATCTGCGCGGGTAAAAATTTTTCTATTACTTCAATTTCTTCTCTTTCTTTTACGGCGAGGTCTTCCCTGTTTTGCTTTTCATAAATTTCCAAAGAATCTTTTCTTTGCTTCACCAGTTTCTGAAGCATTTTAATTTCATCTTCCTCTTTTATTTCTCCGCCGAAACCTTCTGCAGTCTTTGCATTGATGATGGCGGATTTGATGGCACGCAACGAACGCAGCGATTTTTCATCTTTGGCCAGCATCGCTGTTTTTAAATCGGCCATTACTTTTTGTTCTAAACTCATTTTATTTTTTTTCTGATTTTTTTCGATAAACGGCTCCGCAACTCACGAGCCGGCAGCTTTGCGCTAAAGGCTATTAAAAAACATAAAGCCGGTTCTGTATTCAACTATTTTTCTTCAGCCGGTTTATTCTTTTCTGATTCCAGGTCCACAAACTTTTGATAAAACTGCCTGGCGAAAGCCTTTATTTCGGCAGTCATTTCCGAATGCTTGGTAGCTCGCTCAAAAGTATCGGCCATGCTTATAAAAAGCTGGCAATAAAAATCAGCCATTTCATCCACCATCATTTCATTGGTCCAGAGATCTATCCGCAACGCCGATTTTTCTATGCCGTCCCAGAAGGCCAGAAGCATTGCCTTTGCGGGTTGTGGATCTTCCACAGAACTGTCGCTTGCTCTCCAGCTTATTTGCTGGGGTACTTTGTCTGCATCAAGATGAACCTTGATGTTAATGTTTGATTCTGTCATAATTGGGTGCAAATTTAATACTATAAAGGAAGATTTTCGATATTAGATTGGCGATTGACAGATTTACGATTTTACACTTTCAGAAATGAGGGTTGAAGTATGAGAAACATTTCTTCATCATCAAACTTCATTTTTCTATCATTTCTCATTCTTTCAATTCTTCATTGAAACACCGTCTATAAAATATTTTATTTCCTTTAAAAAGCCATGTAGTAAATTACCCGATATTTCTACTTTTAAATTAATGTCTTATGAAAAGAATCCTTAAACTCACCTTATTTTTTATTTGTGTAGCGATCCAGGTAAACGCACAAAGAAAATCACAGGAGGATGCTGCAGAAACTAAAACAGACAAGCCCCTCACAGTGAACCGGATGGTAAAATTAGATTCTTCCGTTACCATCAAAAACACAATTACCATTAAAGGACAATCAGTTCCGTACACCGCTACGGCAGGCACGCTGCCACTATGGGATGAAGATGGAAAAGCCATTGCTGCTGTTTTTTATACTTATTATGTGAGAACCGATGTGAAAGACAGGGCTTCGCGCCCTTTGGTTATTTCTTTCAATGGCGGTCCCGGCACGCCCTCTGTATGGATGGAGATCGGCTACACTGGACCACGGATCTTGAATGTGGATGATGAAGGATACCCTATACAACCTTATGGCCTGCACGATAATCCGAACTCTATTTTAGATGTGGCGGATATTGTGTATGTGGATCCGGTGAATACCGGGTTTTCAAGAAAACTAAGCAAGGATATTCCTGATGAAAAATTTTATGGAGTAAATGCAGATATTAAATACCTCGCTGAATGGATCAATACTTTTGTAACCCGAAACAACCGCTGGGCATCGCCAAAATATTTGATCGGTGAAAGCTACGGTACCACCAGGGTTTCAGGGCTTGCCCTGGAACTGCAGAATGCACAATGGATGTATCTTAACGGCGTGGTATTAGTATCCCCAACCGATTTGGGAATTGAGAGAAAAGGCCCGGTGGACCAGGCATTGATGCTTCCCTATTTTTCCGCCACCGCATGGTATCATAAAGTGCTGGCTTCCGATCTTCAAAATAAAGACCTTACCGATATGCTGCCGGAGGTGGAAGATTTTACCATCAACCAATTGATACCGGCGCTTGCCAAAGGAAGTTCTTTGAGTGATGCAGAAAAAAAACAGATAGCTGCTAAGATGGCGCGGTATTCGGGTTTATCTGAAACTGTAATTCTGCAACACAACCTGGATGTACCGGCCAATTTTTTCTGGAAAGAATTACTGCGTGATAAAGGATTTACCATTGGCAGGTTAGATTCGCGCTATCGTGGCATAGACCGCCAGGATGCCGGAGACAGCCCGGATTACAATGCGGAACTCACTTCATGGCTGCATTCATTTACACCGGCCATAAATATTTATTTAAGGGAGGAATTAAAATATAAAACGGATCTGAAATACAATATGTTTGGATCGGTATGGCCGTGGGATAATAAAAATAACCGCACCGGCGAAAACCTCCGCCAGGCGATGGCGCAAAACCCTTACTTGCATCTGTTGGTGCAATCCGGTTATTATGACGGCGCCTGCGATTATTTTAATGCAAAATACAGTTTGTGGCAAATGGATCCTGGTGGAAAACTAAAAGACCGGATAAGCTGGAAAGGCTTTCGCAGCGGGCACATGATGTATTTGCGCAAGCAGGATTTATCAACAGCCAATGAAGAGTTGAGGGGTTTTATTCGTGAGTCAACCACGAGGCCGGGGCAGCCTGCCAAGTTTTAAAAAAAAATTTTTTCAAGAGAATTATTTTGCTGACGCATGGGCCAGGAAATGAGTCATCTTCCGTATTTTTTATTCTGTAATCTCTTTTATCTTTTCCCAAAGTAATACCGCACTATTACTCCAGTTATATTTTTTTACCTGCTCCTTTCCTTTCTCAATTAATTCCTTTCTTAATTTTTCGTCTTTAAAGATCATCATCATTTTTTCAGCGATGTCCTTATAGTTTTTGGGGTCAAAGTACCACACAGCCTCTGCACATATTTCATGTGTGATGCCCGTGGAAGAAATAAGTACCGGCACTCCGCATTTCATAGCAGCAAATGGTGCGGTGTCGGTAGTATCGTTTGGCGAAGGGTAAACCATTGCATAAGACGCGGCTGTTATTTTTTCAATCTCAGATGGAGGTATGCCGTTCCATAGTTTTACTTTATTTTTAAACTTGTACTGCTCCAGGGATTTCAGAAACTTTGAATACTCATTTCCGGGTTCTCCTGTAATAAATAATTGCATGCTGCTTCTTTGCCTTTTCTTAAAAACAGAAAAGGCCTTCAGTAAATTTACCAGGTTGTTTTGTGGGCTGATGATTCCTGAGTACATGAAGTATTCATTTCCTTCCGCATACTTCTCTTTTATTTTTTCTCTTTCTTCAAAGTTGATGGGCTTCATCTTTTCATCAGCCCCATTATAGATCACTTGTATTTTAATATCCTCAATTTTATAATGCCTTATCATGTTTGCTTTTTCAAATTGAGAAAAAACAATGATGGCTTTTGCTTTCTGTAAAAATCGGGGAGTAAATTTTTTATAAAAGAAACGATTTTTTTTATTCACAGCATCCTGCGGATGTAAAAAAGGAAGATCTGGCACTATTACTATCTGAGGTATTTTGGTAGCGAGTAACCCAATGCCATTGCTGATAAAAATTTCAGCCTTGTGTTTTTTTAAAACCTTTTTTATTTTGAGATGAAACCAGATCAATAATTTTAAATGATTTTTGGGAGCATCACCAATAGATACATGGATTACATTCTCTGAAGAAATAAAAGGACCGGCAGCATCTTCAGAAATTAAAACAAAAGTATGTTCAGGTTGTTCTTTAATGAGCCTGCTGAGGGTTTCATAAATAAAAGTATTCCCCGTTTTTTTTTCTTGTAAAAAAGGAATGGTATTTATAACAAGAACCATTAAGAATTACGAATTAAAAATTAGGAATTAAAAACATCATACACCGAACATCGTACATCAAACATCAAACTTCTCACCTCAAACATTCTTCTCACTCAATTCCAGCCACCTCATTTCTTTTTTATCCAGAAGCACAATCATGTCGCTGATCTTTTCGGAGGTTTCCTGGAGTTTTTCAAATTCCATAGAACCATTGTTCAGTTTTACTTCCAGCAATTTCATTTCTTTTTCCAGGGCAGGAATTTCTTTTGCCAGTTTTTCAAATTCTGATTTTTCTTTGAAAGTAAATTTTTGTTTGAACGGGTCTGTTGGTTTATTTTCTACAGATAAAACAGTATCTGTCGGTTTCTGGACAACAGGCTGAGGTTTATTTTCTTCCAATTGTTTCCACGTCCGGTATTGAGAATAGTTCCCTGGGAAATCTCTTATTTCTCCATTTCCTTCAAAGGCAAACAAATGATCCACGAGGCGATCCATAAAGTACCTGTCATGGCTTACGATTAAAATGCAACCGGGAAAATCCTGTAAAAATTCTTCGAGCGTGCGCAAGGTTTGCAGGTCAAGATCATTGGTGGGTTCATCGAGTACCAGAAAGTTGGGATTCCGAAAAAGAATACTCAACAAATGCAAACGTCTTTTTTCTCCACCGCTTAATTTACTTAACGGAGTAAATTGTTGTTGCGCGGTAAAGCCAAATTTTTCCATGAATTGTGTAGCGCTGATCTTACTGCCATCTGCCAATGGAAAAAATTCTGCAAAATCTTTTACATATTCTATTGCTCTTTTATCCTCTTTGTATTGCAATCCTTCCTGCGCAAAATTTCCAAACACAATGGTATCTCCATGATTTATTTTTCCGCTATCCGGCGCCACCAGGTTAAGGGCTACTTTTAAAAAAGTGGATTTGCCGGTTCCGTTTTTCCCTACAATTCCTATTCTTTCTCCCCTTTTAAAAGTATAATCAAACCCTTTCATAATCACTTTATCGCCATAAGATTTATACACTTTTTTCATCTCCAACACCTTTCCGCCCATCCTCGTCATTTTCACCTGGAGAGAAACTTCCGCGGTTTCTTTTCTCTGGCTTACGCGCTCTTCCACTTCCACAAAGGCATCCTGCCTGCTTTTTGATTTGGTGGTGCGGGCTTTGGGTTGCTTACGCATCCATTCCAGTTCTTTCCTGAAAATATTTTTATCTTTTAAAAGCTCACTTTGCTGCACCTCTTGACGCAGGGCTTTTTGCTCCAGGAAATAATCATAATCTCCTTTATAAACATATAATTTCTCATCGTCTAATTCAACAATTTCATTGCAAACCGCATCCAGGAAATAGCGATCGTGCGTTACCAACAGCAAAGTGCTTTTGTTGCTTGCTAAAAAATTTTCGAGCCATTCAATCATATCCACATCAAGATGGTTGGTGGGTTCATCCAGTATCATCATACACTTGCCTTCATGTAGTTGAGACTCTATTAAAGCCTGTGCCAGCGCCACTCTTTTGCGTTGTCCGCCACTCAAATTCTTAACCGGCTCATTGAGATGATGCAGATTTAATTTCCCCAGTATCTGCTTCAGGTCGCTTTCAAAACTCCATGCATTGGCCTCACTCAAATCTGTTATCAACTCACTAACGCGTTTTTCATCCTGTATTTCTTCCTCTATCAGCATTTCATATTCCCTTACCAAATGCACCACTGGATTGTCGAGATTTAAAATATTATCCCAAATACTTTTTTCGGTATCAAAAGCGGTATCCTGTTGCAGCATGATCACTTTCACTTCTTTATGAACCCACACCGTGCCGCTATCGGCCGTTTCCAGGCCGGTTATTATTTTTAAAAGAGTGGATTTCCCGCTGCCGTTTCGTGCTACAAACGCGATCTTGTCGCCTTCTTCCACATGAAAACTGATGTTTTTAAAAAGATTCCTGATCCCAAAGGACTTGCTTAAATTTTCTACTGAAGCGTAATGCATAGCCTGCAAAGTTACGTTCCATAAATGATTTGCGGAATGTTGAAGACTTTCTATAATGATAAGATTTTGTTTAAAAGCTGCTGTTATTCTCCGATGGCTAAGTGTTTTTCAGATTTTCACAATTGGAAAAGAGTGGAATAATATAAAGATTAACTGCATTTTTTCAGGCTCATGTAACAAATAGATTTTAAATTGCCCGAATTCTTAAAAAATTATTTCTTGAAAAAAATTATTTCGATCATTGGCGCCCGTCCACAGTTTATTAAGCATGCTCCCATG
>JBDSOE010000086.1:0-3338 GCA_039915005.1 Ginsengibacter sp. | reverse complement strand
CAGCTTGTTTTTTAAATACCCAATCCTGGAAGTTCTTATCTAATGTTTTATCATATCCGGTAAGAGTTGTATCAATACAACTAACTTTTCGTATCAAGCTCACTAAGGCAATCAATTCATTTTTCGGAGACCCATTTACTTCTTTTAGTTTTTCATAAGAACGCCAAACGGTTAATGGCGCCAGTAAAGGCTGCTCCATCTTTATTTTATCATAAAGCTCTTTGATCATTTTAAAAGTAAGCTCCCTACGCCGGTATGGCTGACCATAAAAAATTTGCAGCGCGGTTATCTCGTCTTTATTGGCTTCTATCCATGCGGTAAAATTGCTGATAGTTAATTCTGCCAGGGCTTCCTGGTCTTTTACCCAACCGATGTTGGTAATCTCGTCTATATTAATGCCGTCAATTATCTGGTCATACTTTTTTCGTACATCCACAATGTAATTCCGCAAATCAGGATTATTAAAAACATCTACCGCGCTGTCAACTATTTTTTGTTTTTCTTTTTGTATGGCTGCTTCTATTACAACCGGCGCCTGCCCCTGCAAATCTTTTCTGATGATGTTTTCTGCATCTTTGAGTGCATCAGGATCGTGGGCATTCAATAATTGTTGCACCACATGATGAATAGAAAATCCTTTCGCATGTTCGGTAAAAGCGGTTTTCTCGGTTTCATTAATCTGTTTATCTAACCGGATCAACCTATTGGCGAGTGAACTTAATATTTCTTCGTCCGTATTGCCCATGGCTACATTTTGCAAAAGGTCTTTCAAACTCATTCCCGGCTTTTTTTCCAAAGGGCGGCTGTCTGTTTTCTGCGAACTTTCTATGCCAATAGCATCAATAATTACAAAATGATCTTTAGTGAATTTAGCAGATGGTGTTCCTTTGGCTCTCAGGTCTTCCAGCGAACAAGTTCGGGTGCCACGGCCTTTCATTTGCTCATAATAGCTGCGGCTTTTTACATCACGCATAAATACCAACATTTCCAAAGGGCGAATATCTGTACCAGTCGCAATCATGTCAACGGTAACGGCTATACGCGGATAATAATCATTACGAAACTGGCTGAGCACCGTTTTGGGATCTTCATCACTTTTGTAAGTGATCTTTTTGCAGAATTTATTTTCTTCGCCAAATTCTTCTCTTACTATTTCAATAATGTCTTCCGCATGAGAATCTGCTTTAGCGAAGATCAATGTTTTGGGAATCTCGAAATGGCCATCTTTGTCAACTCTGTCAGGAAACATAGCTGGCGTATTTTCTTTAATTGCTCTTATGATGGTTCTTATCGTACTCGGGTTCACAATATCCCTGTCGAGTTGCTTGCCTTAATACTCAATATCTTCATCCACCGACTCCCAGAATTTTCTTCTTGTCAAACGTTCCCTCTTATCTACTTTTTCACCCAATGCGATACGGCTTCCGTCTTTGGTAATTTTTGTTTCAACCGTAAATACATTGTAGGGAACGAGCACGCCATCAATCACCGCTTTTTCATAACCATAGTCACTCACCAGGTTTTGATTGAAATATCCAAACGTCCGGTTATCAGGCGTTGCCGTTAAGCCGATTTGAAATACATCAAAATAATCCAGCACCTGTTTCCATAAATTATAAATGCTGCGATTGCATTCATCAATCACGATGAAATCAAAAAATTCAGGAGGCACTTTTTCATTGTAAATTACCGGCTGCGGTTCTTTCGCCTTGTATTCATTCGGATTCAATTCTTCCGCACTTTCATCTAGTTCTGTTCCCTTTAAAATAGAATACATTCTTTGAATGGTAGAAATATATACCTGGTTATCATCCGGAATAAAACTGCTTTTCAATCGTGTAACCGCATATAATTCTGTAAACTTCCTATTATCATCATTGGGCACGTAAGCCATAAATTCCTGCTCTGCCTGTTCGCCTAAATTCTTTGTATCTACCAAAAACAAAATGCGTTTTGCTTTTGCATATTTTAATAGACGGTAAATAAAAGTAATGGCCGTATAGGTTTTACCTGAGCCGGTAGCCATTTGAATCAGCGCTTTCGGATGGAAATGTTTGAAGGAATCTTCTAAATTATGAATGGCATTTATTTGGCAAGCTCGTAATCCTTCTTCCGGCAGTGCAGGAAGGTCCAGCAATCCGGCTCTCAGTGATTTCTCCTGTTTAAGATATTCGTAAAAAGTTTCAGGGCGATTAAAAGTAAATACCTCTCTCGATCTTGGCTTTGGATCACGATAGTCAGTGAATCTCGTTACTTCTCCCGTACTTTCATACACAAAAGGAAGTTTTTCATTATCACAGTATTTGAGTTTGGCTGAAGCATATCCTTCTGATTGCTCTTCGTGTGCTGAAAGTCGAAAACCTTCTTCTTCCCGTTTGGCTTCAATAACACCTACAGGTTTTCTATCTACAAATAATACATAGTCAGCGGGGCCTACATCTGTTTGGTACTCCCTGACTGCGACACCTAATCCGGAAGCGAGATTGATTTCTTTTTTCGATTGTATAATCCATCCTGAAGCTATGAGCATAGCGTCAATCTTATCGCGTGCGAGCTGTTCAGGATTTTGATTCAAGTTGTTTAAAAATTTTGGTCTTTTAACTGGAAAGCAGTTTTACTATTTGATATTTCCGGGAAGGCCGTCTTCTCAAAAAATTCATGTTTTTCAAATGTACTGATATTGCAATAAATTTTTATAGAAAATATAAAACCAAAATCCTCCTTATTTGTTCTTTTACTGTTTCAAAATAAAATAAGACGGCAATTTTACGAACGATTGTTTCAATTTATAAATTCTAAAAAGCTGCCGATCATTTAGCTGCCAGATTTTGTTTGATCTCTTTTACACTAAAACCGAATAATCAGTAGGGTTTGCACAAGCCCTCAATATTCTCGCACACATGATTACTTCTTTTGTCATCATTTTTTTTTGATCCTGATAATTTAAAGGTGGTTTTATTTCGTGTTTGATTTGATCTAAAATAAATTGTACAGTTGGCACAGGATTACTTTTACTGTAAATACGAATCAGCAAAAATCAAATTCGTGTACTTTTTTTTGTGCTGACGATTTTAAAATATTACCACAAACATAACAATGGAAAAGGTTCGCATTTTTCTGGGAGCCATAGTGATTACTGATTTTCCAAGACAGTAAAGGAACAATTTTGAAGAATTTTTATTTTTTACAGCTAACCAGGATTTTCTTTTTTCTGAAGCGTTGGTAAAAAAAACACAACGAAGAAGCAAATTGAGGCGAAGCCGAGAAGAGCGACTGGGCAGTGTTTTTTTGTGTGTGGGATTTGTTTGGTTGAAGAAGCCGCACAAGGAGAACCTTGC
>JBDSOE010000007.1:0-11083 GCA_039915005.1 Ginsengibacter sp. | reverse complement strand
ATACAAGTTATAAGCGAGACATAGTATTTGGAAGTCGTGCAGATTCCTTGATACGGTTGATAAATATGGAATTAAATTTCTACCCTGATGCTGCCAAAGCACCTGAAATGCTAAAGGATCCCTTGATCCCTTTATACTATAGTCAGGGTCTTCTTTTGTGAAGTAAAATTCAGTTAGTGCACTTGCCATTAGTAATATTCTTTTATGTATTCATAATCTTTCGGCCACTTATTCTTAGAATATTGGCACTCAGACTAAATATTTTGAAAAGATAAGGAGGCGTAAAACTTTTGATCTTGTATAGTATCGCATTTCATTTCATCTCTGGTTTCATAGATCACTTTGTCCAACCGCAAAAATCTATCATAGTAATTACAGCAGACCCATCCAAGTTGTATCACGAAAAGTTAGTTTTAGCCATCCAACAATCGCATCAAATAATGCAAGGATCCATCTAATATTGGTTCAAAGTAAGCGTTTTTTATATTAGACAAATTTTTCTTCCTGATTCACTTACCCAACTTATGAGTTAGCTATGTGCAAAGTTAATAGTGACACCCGGTCCTTGCCCACTTAAGAAACCGTCTTCATGCGTTATCATTTGCCAAACTTTTTTATCAATGTCTTTACGTTTTTTTTGAAAAGATCAAGCTCTTTTAATTGGTCTTGTATAAAATGATTGTCTTCAATTTTTCCGACAACGGCTTCCATTTCTTCTTTGGTTTCATAAACCATTTTTCTAAAGGGGTTGTGGTAATCTTTCTCTCTCGATTCATAAATGCCTTTATTCATCCAGGTGCGGGTTTCGATTGACCTTTGCAAAAGAGTTACAAAAAATTCCGGTGTGAACTGGCGTGTGGTAATATTTTCAATTTCAAGTAAAGAAGTGTAAGCGTGTACCAGTTTATTTCTGTTATACTCAATACCTTCCTCCCGGTAAAAATCATGTACGCCGCTCCAGTTCTGTATTTTATCCGTTTTAATTTTCTTTTTCAGCTTCTCTACATTTGCAGCGGGTATCAACTGGCCTCCGATATTTTTCCATTCACTTCTTGTAATTTTTGTGGGAATACTCTTTTTAAATTCTTCAAACGAAGAAAATTTATTTCTTTTTATATGCGCAATTAATTGGGTTATTCCATGCAATGAAATGAGTTCTTTGAACAATTCAATGGACTTGGCCACCTTCACTACTTCAGTTTTTCTATGGCTATTTTCTATTCCGTTTATGGCGCCGTTTCCATTGACATCTAATTTTAATTTTGATAAAATTTCAATGGCAACAAACATTTCGTTAATGGTATCAGGTGCCAGGTAATCGTATTCAATCCTCTGAATTTTTTCTGTCCGCTTGTCGCGGTTTTCAAATTTCCATGCGTTACGCGCCAGTGCGTACATGTTGTGCATGAACCAGTAACCCGGCATAATAACCAGTTTGTCATTAGCAATGTCATTGCTTACGAGGCTGAACGGAAGTGTGATGTTCATCTCATAAGGGAAATCTCCTTTTGATAAAATGGTGAACGATGCAAATTTTTAATTGTGCTTCAGGCTTACACATAAGCCTGGCCAGAAGCCGCGCCGGGCAATGATCTCACCATCTGCACCCCGGCTGTTATGGTTGCTCCCGATGGTGGCGCCTGCGGCAATATTACTTTGCCCTTCAATAACTGAAGCACATAAAAATGAATTATTATGATGTTGCTCATGCCCCGGAAAAATAAGAGTATTCAATACTTCACAACATGAAATAGTGGAATTATTTCCGAGGTAAGAATTGATGAGCCTTGCTCCATATTTTAATTGTGAATGAGCGGCCATTACAAACCGTACTGCTTTTACTCCATAAAATACTCTGCAGCCATAACCCACAATACCATTTACCATTTCGCATCCTTCACCAATTTGCGAAGTCCTGTCTTCATCACTGTGGATGGTTAGGTTTTTCAATTTATTAGCGCCTTTTAAATAGGCATCTGTTCCTATAACTACGTCTTTAATGATGTCGCAATCTTTTAAAACGCAGCGATCGCCAATGGTTCCGTAGTATCCGCGCTTACTATCAAATTCTTTGGCGGTAAATTCTTTGAACTTTTCCATGAGTAGATCATCTTCAGGATGATTGCTCCATAAAGAGGCATCGCCTGCAAGCATCCGGCTGAAGGGAATCACACGCCTGCCGCCATTTTCATTTCGCACTTCCATCCATACCCGAGTACTTTCATTCTCACCCTCTTTTAAAATTCCGTTCCCGAATTTGGAATAGTCGGTGGTGGCCAGTTCATTTACATTGGCAATCATTACTTCATTCCCGATTATGTAATGGCTTAAATAATTGGCGTGGTCAATACAAATATTATCTCCGAAGTCGCAACTGATAATGGTGCTGTTGTAAATACCGACGGGCATTCGCAGATTATGGAATTCAAGATAATAGTGTTCCAGTTTCCCGATGCGAACCAAGCCAAAAAATTTATTATTTTTTATTAATACCGGGTCAAGAGATCCGGAAACGAATATCTTGCTCCAATCATCGGAAGTATTGCCATTGCGGATTAAAATTTCTTTTTCTGAACTGGTGAGTCTCCGGTAATTGATTCCGTTATTATTCTGTTTGTTGCGAAGATAATATTCATCTTCTCCGGAAGGCAGGTAGGAAGGGTCAATAAAATCATATCCTAAATTACTGATCGGATGTTTTGTAATGATATTCATTTCTGAGTGGGGAGTAAAAGTTAAGAGTTATTAGTTAGCAAGTTTATCAATTTTAATATTAAAATGTCATTTTTCTTCAAGGTTTTCCATTACGTAAAATTTATTGAGATAGACTTGTTATGATTTACACTCAGATTCATAATTCCTTAACTGTTATTACAGATTCTTTTTACTATCCCTAATCCTACAATAAGCTATTTTTTATTCAATTGTTCTATGAGCCATTTAATAGATCCATTCAAAATTTTTTATCCGGTCGGGACGCTTTCTTCGGCGGCCTGAACGATTGTCCCATCTAATGGTTCAGAGCGCTGAAAGCGTTCCGAAGCACCCTAAAAAAATTAACTAATTTAACCCTTGTGGTGTATACGCTTAAAACATTTTGCTCTAAAATCCCCCTTCGGGGTTAGGGTCATTATTCCACCGTTACCGACTTCGCCAGATTCCTTGGCTTATCTACGTCGCAACCTTTGGCAACACCAATGTAATAAGAAAGTAATTGCATGGGGATCACGCTTAAAAGCGGCGCTATTATTTCGTTGGCAGGAGGTACAAAAAATACATCATCGGCCATGGAAGGTATCACATCATCTCCTTCGGTAATAATGGCGATCACCTTTCCTTTGCGTGCTTTTATTTCCTGGATGTTGCTTACGATCTTCGCATGGTATTCATCTTTGGTGGCTACGAAAACTACCGGCAGGTTTTTGTCAACCAATGCGATGGGACCATGCTTCATTTCTGCAGCAGGATAACCTTCTGCATGGATGTAAGAGATTTCTTTCAGTTTCAAAGCCCCTTCAAGGGCAATTGGAAAATTGTATCCTCTGCCGAGGTAGAGCGCATTCCTCGCATCTTTGTATTTATCTGCAATCGGTTTTAGTAGGGCTGCATTTTTTAAAATGGCTTCCACTTTTTCAGGAATATTTTCCAACTCAAATAATAGCTCAGCATATCTATTTCCTTCAAGAGTGCCTTTTTCTTTCGCAATTTTTAAAGCGATCATCATCAACACGGCTAACTGTGCGGTAAAAGCTTTTGTAGAAGCCACGCCTATTTCAGGGCCGGCGTGTGTGTAGGCGCCTGCATGGGAAGCACGTGAAATAGAAGAGCCTACCACATTTACAATCCCAAAAATAAATGCACCCTGTTCTTTCGCTTTTTCGATAGCTACCAAAGTATCCGCCGTTTCGCCGCTTTGTGAAATAGCAATAATTACATCTCCTTTGTGAATGATAGGATTCCTGTAGCGGAATTCGGAAGAATATTCAACCTCCACCGGGATGCGGCAAAGCTCTTCGATAATGTATTCGGCTACCAGGCCTGCGTGCCAGCTGGTGCCACAGGCAATGATAATATAACGTGGAGCGTTGATGAGGGCTTCAATATTATCCTGTATGCCCTTCATGGTGATGGTTCCTTTTGCTGCGTCTAACCTTCCCCGTAAGCAATCGTAAATAGTAGTGGGTTGCTCATTAATTTCTTTCAGCATAAAATGCTCATAACCGTTTTTTTCAATGGCTGCCAGTTCCATATCCAGTTTGGTAATGTAGGGCATTTGTCTTTCGTTCCCCAGGTTTTTAAGAATTAGCTCGCCCGCTTTTATAATGGCAATCTCATAATCATTTACATACACTACTTCTTTTGTGTATTCCAGCATGGGCGTGGCATCTGAGCCAAGGAAGTGCTCATCTTTACCAATACCAATTACCAATGGGCTTCCCTTTCTTGCGGCAATAATGGTATCAGGATTGTCTTCGTCGAGCAATAAAATAACATAGGCTCCTGAAACTCTTTTTAATGCAATACGCACGGCTTCTTCCAGTGGGCAGTTTGTATTTTTATAGATATCTTCTATAAAATTAAGCAGTACCTCCGTATCGGTTTCGCTTTTAAAAGTATATCCTTTACTGATGAGGTCTTTTTTTAGTTGCGCATAATTTTCAATGATGCCATTGTGTATCATGGCAAGTTTTCCATTATTGCTTTGGTGTGGATGCGCATTCACATCGCTCGGTTCGCCATGTGTAGCCCATCGCGTATGACCTATGCCCACATGAGCGCTTAACGGTTTGCCGATAAGGGTTTCCTCCAGTTCAGCCACCTTTCCTTTTTTCTTATAAACACGTAATCCATCACCATTAATTAGCGCAACGCCGGTGCTGTCGTATCCACGATATTCCTGTCTTTTTAATCCTGTAATAATGATGGGATAGGCTTCTCTCGGACCTATGTAACCTACAATTCCACACATGAGTATTTTATTTTTTTGCCACAATATAACGAAAAAGAGTTCAGTTACTAAGGTTGGCAAGTATTGTTTTAATATTTATTTTAAATGATTTATCATACCTTATCACCAAAATTCATGGGTTCTTCCGCTAAAAATTATCATAGATTGAATCGGTAACAACATATTTTTTAGAATAGCTCCTGAACGTTGGTTGAATAATGGAATGACTACGAGTAGAATTTTCAGGCATCATTGTCTTCCATTAAAACATCAACCCTTCTTACTTTGCCCTTATTAATTTTCAATGCTGATTGAATTGTGGCAAGACCAAGGATTTGGCTATCTTCTATTTTTGTTACGAATTCAAGCGCTGCCACTGTGTAATTGTTTTCATGAAGATAAATATTCCGGTCAATGTAGGTGCAGGTCGCCACCTGTGCCTACTCTGGTAAAATCCAGATCATGGAAGTCGAAACTGAAATCAGTCATCGGAGAAATCGATTTCATTTTAATGGTATTTCCTTTGCCATCGTAGTCTAATCCAAATGAAACAAAAGCATCTGCATCCAGACTTCGGTCATTCCATTTTACAATAAAAGTATTGCCTTTATAAAATAGCATTTCGCCGGTGAGCCGTTGTGATCTTTTTGAATCGAACCATAGTTTATTATTTTTAACGGAGATAATTACATCGCCCAGCCAGGGATCATTGTAGATGCCGGTATAAATACTGTCAGCCATTTTCTGAGCATTATTTTTCTGATGAGCTTCATCTATTTCTTTCCATATTTTGTCGGTGATGCCTTTGGCGTATTGCTCATTGGCTTTCACTTTCTCACTGTATTCTTTCAATCTGTCCTGATCTTTTATTCCAAAATATCCATCTTTTATAGAATTGGTAATAGTTCTGAAAGCCGCGCCAGACTGCTGATTGGTCAATACAATTATCCCTAATTTTAATTCGGGGATAAGCGTTACCTGTGTTACTATCCCGGCGAGGCCACCTGTGTGTGTAGGAACTTTGTAGCCCATCTCATCGCTCAGAAACCAACCCAATCCATAACTTGCAAAATGAGTATGGTAGGTTGTTTTGCCGCTTACAGGAATAATGGTATGCGGTGTCCACATTTCTTCATGCACTTTTTCGCTGAACAATTGTTTTTGTAAACCTTCCCCATACTTTCCATTATTCATTTGCATGATGGCCCATTTACTCATATCGGTAATATTGCTATAAATACCACCAGCGGCATTGGCTGTTTCGCTCCAGTTAATAGAAAGAACCTGTAATTTTCCATTGACCGGCGCATGAGGATCAATTACATTATTTCTGTTCTTTACCCTGCTTATTGAAGCGGCACTTTCCCTCATCTGTAAAGGTTTCATTATTTTGGTTTCGATAAAATCTTCCCAATTCATCCCAGACACCTTTGCAACTACTTCACCGGCTACGATGTACAATAAATTATCGTAATCATATTTTGTACGAAAATCAGAAACCGGTTTTAAGAAACGGAGGTTATGAATAATATCAATTTTGGTAAATGAGGTGCCATCGGGCCACATCATTAAATCTCCGGCACCGAGCCCCAATCCACTTCGGTGAGTCAATAAATCTGCGATGGTGAAATTTTGAGTTACATAAGGATTGTACAATTTAAAGCCGGGGATAAAATCAGTAACACGGTCTTCCCATTTTAATTTCCCTTCATCAATTAATATTCCCAAAGCTGCCGTGGTGAAGGCTTTACTGTTAGACGCAATACCAAATAAGGTGTGTTCATCTACTTTTTGCATGGTATTGAGTGAACGCACTCCATATCCTTTGGAATGAATTACTTTTCCGTCTTTAACCACCGCAACGGCGATACCCGGCACGTTGAAAGTGGTAAGTGTTTTTTGTACCAACACATCTATTTGTGAAGAGGTGAGGGGCTGTGCAAATGCAGAAAGATTGAATACGGCAAATACCAATAAGGTAAATGTAAATTTTAAGCGCGCCATAGATCATTTTTTATGATAAGGATGAAAGAGAATATTTTTTCTCAAGATAAATAAAAGAAAAAATATTCACTATAGAAAAGTACAATTCATTTATAATGCATCAATGACGTCAAAAAATGCTTTGCTTTTTTTGTCCCAAAACATTTTTGCCTATAAAAAAACGCCCTAAATATTTAAGGCGTTTTACTATTAAAAAAGATTTTTTCTTTATTGGAAAATATACCTTAACCCCAGTTGTACTCCCCAGGTACTGCTGGTTGAATAGTTGGGTTGGTAAACCCTGGCAGGGCCTGCCGGATCAAAAGTATATTTTGGATTGGCCTTATTGAATGATTCTGCACCTGTATTATTGCTCGAAGAAGGCAGGCCTAACAATGGCTGATCCTGAAATGTACCAAAGGTGTAGGAATAACGGTAACCCCAGCTATTATTAATTAAATTTAATAAATTTGTAACATCAGCACTTACCTGTAGGGTATGCTTCTTGTTTCCCATTCTTACATAAAAATCCTGGAGAATTCTAAAATCGACATTATTAACCCATGGTAATGTACCACCGTAACGGGACATAACCTGTCCTTTATACCTGCTTAAATACTTATCATTAGCAACGTATTGAAAGAATGCATCGCTTTGTTGTTTGGCAGTATAAGTAATACCGTTTGATTTAAAGCCTTCAACGAATTGAATTTCTGAAGCGCTTTTCGGAACATAAATAATATCATTTGAATTGCCATCTCCGTTAATATCACCACCATAACGATAACTAAAACGATCCTGGCTACTTCCTGAATAATATAAACCTATTGTAGTTGCCATTTTGTGTTGCAAGTAATCAAATTTGTAAGAGAAAAATCCCACTACCCTGTGAGGTATGCCATAATTGGAATAGCCAAGTTCAGGGGCGTTCGGATTGCCTGAAATATTATTGGTGGTCCATCCGCTGGAAGCCTGATCACTAGAACCTATCGCTACATCAAAAGCGGCAGTGTAGGTATATGCCAAACTTGCTTCCCATCCTTTTGCAAAAGATTTTTGAACCATTGCAGTAAGTGCTAAACTTCCACCTTTATTGGTATTATCCAATACAGACATATAGTTTATGTTACTATTTAATCTTGAATTATAAATAGGCCTTTTGTCTGCTCCGCCAAGCACTCCTGTTTGAGCACCTAAATTCGCATTTCTGTAAAATACGTTGTTGATCATTTTTGTATAAATGCCTTCAATAGTTACTACCGTATTTGGTGCTACTCTTTTATCAAAAGCAATATTAGTTCTCCATACTTGTGGCATTTTAAAATCCCTTGCGGAAATGCTATAGCTGGAACCGCTCGGAATTGAAGTACCTGCTGCCGGAGGGTTTTTAGGTATATAAGTAGTACGGTCGGTATTGTAAACAATATTAGCAAGGTCTGCATTAGAAGCCTGATATTGCGCCCTTACAACTCCATTATCTCCCACCTGGTTTACGAGCCATATAAAAGGAATGCGACCTGTGAATACACCTGAACCACCTCTTATAATAGTTGACTTATTACCCTCGGGGTCATAATTGAAACCTACTCTTGGAGAAACTAATAATTTAGATTTAGGAAATTTGCTTACATCAAATTTTTCTCCATCCTGAAAGGTAACTCCTTCCAAAGCTGGGTTTCTGTCCGGTTTGTATGGATAAGAAGGTTTATCAACCCTCAATCCGTAGGTTAATTTAAAATTGCTGCTTGGGCTCCAAACATCCTGTGCGTAAATTCCCAATTGGTTAAATTGGGCAGAAGGCACTTTAATACCTGTCGGGTTATTAGGATCGTAAGAAACAGCAAACACAACGGGAGCTTTTTTATCAAGGAAATCCTGTAAAGAAGCATACCTATAATATCCGCCGCCGGAACCGCTGGTAAAGGAATTTTGAAATTCCATATGTTCAAAGCTTCCACCTATTGTTACAATGTGTTTACCTAAACTTAAAGTGATATTTTCCGCAGCGTTAAGTGCTTTATCAACTATAAAATTCTGATAGGAAAATAAATCGGTACCAAATGAAATGTAAACATTGTTAGGGTCTTTCATAATGTCCACGAAAGAGGCATTGCTGTTAGGAATACGTTTAGGCCTGTTATCGGTATAAGAACCTATCAATTGATTAGAGACTTTATTAGAAATTACTGAATTAAGCTCAATGACTCCTGATTTCACCTCAGTGTTGTTCAAAAAATTAGAATTCTGATAGGCCATACCTCCGCTTTTTCCTCCTCTTCTTCCATTACTAATTCTGCTACCAATGGAGCTTGAAGTATTGATCTGGTCATCATCATTAGTTCTTGATTGTGTGTATCTTAAGGTAAGCCTGTGCTTGTTGGAAATATTCCAGTCTAAACGGCCTAAGAATTTATAGTTATCAACCCCGAAAGTATATCCTTGATAAGCGCCGGTTTCATAATTGTATCCTGTTTTTAAGAAAGAGGAAAGTTTGTCAAGATCTGAAGCAAGTACGGGTGTTACCAGTGGGCTTGAAGCAGTGGCATCACTTTTTGCTAACCAAATTTGTCCGGGCCTTGTACTTGTTTCCTTTTCGGCATTTACAAAAAAGAATAATTTGTCTTTGACAATGGCTCCTCCAAAACTGGCACCATATATTTTACTGGAACGGTCAGGATTATCTACGCTTACGCCTTTTACTTTTGTACCATTCATATCCTGATTTTTAAAAAAGCCATATGCAGTTGCGTAAAAATTATTGGTTCCCCTTTTGGTTACGGCATTAATTCCCCCGCCTACAAATCCTGCCTGGCGTACGTCAAAAGGTGCGATGTTTATTTGTACCTGGTCTATGGCATCTAATGATATAGCAGACGCAGAACCTCCTGGCACCAAACCATCACCTGATCTTCCGAAATTATTATTGAACAATGAACCATCAATGGTAATATTATTATAACGGCTATTCATTCCTGTAAAGCTATTTCCATTTGCTTGTGGAGTTAATTTTGTAAGCCCTGTAAGCCCTCTGGAAGTATTCGGAATTGTTGAAATTAACCTGTTACTAATGCTGGTTGAAGCCCCGGTTTTCTGTACGGCCGCTCTTCTTCCGCTGACAATTACAGTTTCAAGTTCCTGGGCGGAGGTTTTTAAAAGAATTGAGATGTCATATTTATCACCGAGAGGAACCATAATATCAGTCTTTGTAAAAGTGACAAGTCCTGAATAGGTGGCCGTTAAAGTATAAGGACCGCCTGGGGAAACGTTAGGTATTGTAAACCGGCCACCACTTTGGGTAACGGTTATATATTTTGATCCTGTATTTACCTGCACAGCGGAAATGGATGTTCCTGCAAGAGGTTCATTCATCTCATTTAATACTACACCTGAAATACTGCCCGTTGTAACCTGGGCATTTGCAGTAGCTAATGAAAAAAGTGAAATAAGTAATGGTAAAATTATTTTAAACTTCATAATAATTAGTTTTTATATGGCTGCAAAGAAAGCAAATTATCCTTTAATTGCAATAAGAGTTATTAACAAGTTAAGGGCAACTTAACATGGCATTTCGCTGCTTTGAATTATAAATCAGAGATGAGGGTTGAGGGATGGACTCCCGTTCCTGCTGACTGGAATCTTTTGCCCTTTCTTTATTACCGCTTGTATTAATCAATCATAACTCATCTCATCACAATCATCACTCATAATTCCTAACTCATAATTCACAAGTCACCCCTTTTTCCTTCCCCGTTGCGCAGTATCTTTGCGCAAATAAAAAAATATTTATTTATGTTAGACACAATAGAGGATGCTATCAAGGATATACAAAATGGAAAATTAGTGATCGTAGTGGATGATGAAGATCGTGAAAATGAAGGGGACTTTATCACTTCAGCCAAAAACGTAACTCCTGAGATCATCAACTTTATGAGTATGTATGGCCGCGGTCTTATTTGTATGCCTATTTCTGAAAAGAGGTGTAAAGAACTGGAACTGGATCTTATGGTGAATAAAAACACGGCGCTTCACGCTACGCCATTTACCATAAGTGTTGACCTGCTGGGGCATGGATGCACTACCGGCATTTCGGCTCATGACCGGGCAAAAACTGTTCAGGCAGTTTTAGATCCTGCTACCAAACCCGAAGATTTG
>JBDSOE010000246.1:0-11615 GCA_039915005.1 Ginsengibacter sp. | reverse complement strand
TTTTTTATTTTGACTCCCTCTGCAAACCAACAAAAATGGCCTTCCCTTTTGAGAAAGCCTTTTTTTTATGCCTTAATTTTCTTTAAAAATTTCTTGATCCATCTGGTTGGTAAGTATATCGGAACTTATACCAAATGGTAGTAGGTGGAATTGGGTTTGTAAAAGGTACGTCGGTAGTTACAGATAATATTTCCATCTTCACATATTTGTTATCCGTAGTGCGAAAAACGAAAAATGTGCCGGCCTTAGGAGTCAGCGCGTGTACCGTTGGGTCATACAAATACCACGCATTAGGATCACGATCCTTCGCATTAATGGCCAATTTAGTAGTAGTGGTATCATAAGCATAACCCGATTCGGGAGCCTGCATATAATTCTCATAAATTCCATTTTGGGTAATTACACCCACATTCCCAGGACCGCTTGCATGGCTGTTTACAATGATATTTACGAAGCGAAAAGCGAAATCCCATTTAGTAGTAGCCGAATCGGTAGCTGAAACGGTTGTACCGGTTTTGAAACTAAAATAAGTAAAAGGTTGCCTAAAGCTGAATGCGGCGGCTATGGAATCCGTTTTTGAAACCGGCGGCAAATTGTTGGAATTATTATCATCTCTGCAAGAAATAAATCCCGTCATCAATGCTGCACATGCCAGCACACTTAGTTTTATTGTTTTCATTTTCATTTTCATCTTATTTTTTGTAGGTTAAAATTTATGTTGATAAAATAACTTCTTCCAAACATATTGGGCATCTGAAGCTTATTGGTATAGTTAAAAATGTTTTCCACCCCCGCTTGTAGCTCCCAGCGGCCGGCTACTTGTTTCGAAAACGTAATATTTACCAGGACAAATCCTTTTACAAATTCACGGTCATCCTCTAATATATCATTCCCGTCCTGAAAGCCATTTAAACCACTGAAACCATAACGCCCCCGGTATTTTGCAGTAATAAATGCGGTGCCATTGTATTTTATATTCTTATACTGTACTCTGAGATTAGCCGTATTTCTGCTTCTGTTGTACAATCCTTTATATTCTTGCTTAGTTACCAATGAAGTAACATTGGTGATGGGATCTCTCTTATAAACTTTTCCTTCTTTAATGTTGAGAAGCACATTTTTATCTTTTGCTAACAGATATTGGTAACCCCCGTATAAAGAAAAGTTTTTGTTTAAGTAATGAGAAAAATTAAACTCCATACCTTCCGTAAAAACCTTATTTACATTCTTGTAAGAATAAATGGCCTGGTTATTTAATTTAGAGAAAGGAAGATTGTACGTTTCAATAAGTTTGCTGATGTCGTTCCTGAAAAAATTAATTTTAAAATCAGAATTACTATTAAGGGTATAATCAAAACCGAGGTTAATACCTATGGATTTTTCAGGCGACAGTTCCACCCCATTCAGGTAAGGAATGATGTTTACTGAATTATCTATTTGCCCCGTCTTTTTCAGGTTTTGAAGCCCGTTGCCCAATTCGCTGGCGCCGATTAAAGAATAACCAATTAAAGAGTTGGAAAAGTCAAGGAATTGCTGCCTGAAATCAGGAGCTTTGAAACCCGCGCCTACACTTCCTTTTATAAGGAGATCGGGATTTACTTTGTAAGCAATGGCTATCTTAGGGCTAAGTTGTGCAGGATACAATGAATTTTTATCGAACCTGGCACCTGCTATTATATTCGTTTTCTCTTTCCATTGTATTTGCTTTTGGGCAAACACATACCACGAATTTAATTGTTTGCGAGAACCGTATCTTGTAGAGTTCACGGTTTCAAAATTGTAACCGCCGCCGGATACAAAAAGCGCGGAAGGATTTTTGCCAATGTTTACCTGTATTTCCGGCTTCAAGAGAAACTGTGTCAACCTGATCTCTTCATACAGGGAATCGTTTTTTTGAAGATAAACTGATGCGTTGTTGGAATAGGAAGTGGCATAAACAGAAGCAAAATAATTCAATTTATTATTTACGGTATGTTGCCAGCGGGTATATAAACTTTTATCTGTTTCAATGGTATTTCCCTTTACTATTTCGGGTTCCTGGTCGGGATAAATGACGTAGTTATTAAATTGTTTATCGGAAAAATAACGCGCCGATACGGTGAGCTTATTTGCCGCATTGATATCGTAAATCATTTTTGCATTAAAAGAATAATCTACAAAAGGATCTACTGTTTTGCCATAAATATTTTTATCAAGATCGTAGCCATCGCTGCTGTACCTGTTGGCAAAAAACTGGAATGAAGTTTTATTTTTTTTTAGATTGGAAGCAGCCGTTACACCTAATGTATTATTGCTGGCATAATGAGTTTGAAAATGAAGCGTATTGTTTTTTGGTTCCTCAGTAATTATATTTATAACGCCGGCGAGCGCGTCTGAGCCATATAAACTGGTGGCAGGGCCTTTTAGAATTTCAATTTGTTTGATGTTTCCTATGGCAATCCTTCCCAGGTTTATGATCCCCGCATTTCTTCCGGTAAGCGGTTCGCCATCCACAAGAATTAAAGTATAAGCCGGATCAAGGCCCTGCATCTGAATGCCGTTTCCAAATGGATTGGGATAGCCTTGTAAGGCGGTACCCAGCGGATTGTTAGCGATCACCAGCCCGCTTTGCATTTGCAAAATATCAATCAATTTTTGCGAGCCGGAAAGCTGAATGCTTTTAGAGGAAATTACGTGTATGGGTAAGGGAAGGTTGGATAATTTGTTTTCTGTTCGCGTACCCGTAATCACCACTTCATCCAGCACTTTACCCAGGCTGTCCAATGAATTTTTTTGCGCAGATGCCATCAAAAAAAAGAACAAAACAATTACAGTATTTAATATCTTTTTCGGCATATAGATTCGTGCAAATGTGCCTTAGATAAGTTAGATTATTATCACGCCAATGTCAAAAGGGTCAATAATCTTAATGATAAAAATCATACTAAAAAATGACTAAAATCATAGAGGATTTGCTAAAAATTTAAAAGATATTTAGAAACTATCAATTTTCTGCAGAACGGATATGAGTTTGCCAAGCAGGCACTCTGATTTATTTTTGATAAATCAATTTTCTAAGAAATAACCAATTCTCTTATTGGCTGATTATTATTTAGCACTTTTGGTATTTACCGGAACAACAATTCGCAGGGTTTTATCCCGGTGTGTTTTTTAAATGCGGTAGAAAAATGAGAGATGGAGGAATAACCCAGTGAGGCGGAAACATCAGTAACCGTTAAGCCTTTTTCGTACAATAAATATTTTGCATGCTCCATTCTCTGGCTTTGAAAAAAATCAAAAATGGTGGTGCCATACATTTCTTTAAACCCTTTCTTTAAGTAACATTCATTGATGGCCGCTTTGCGGCTCAGTTCTTTAATAGTAAGTGGCTCGCCAATGTGTTGCAAAAGAATTTCCCGTGCCAGAGAAATCTTTTCACGGTCTGCTTCGTTGGCCAGAAATTTACATTCAAAAGTTTCTTCACTATCGCCCACCATGCAATCCATACTATACAAGAGCAGCATTTGCGTTTGTGCATTGATGAAAATATTTTCCATGCTTTCAGAATAGCTATGGTTCATCAAAGCATCCAGAACATTTCTGATTCTGCCGCAAAGTGGAAGTATTTTAGAGAAGGAAGAAGTATAATTAAAGTTTAAAATGTCCTCTGAAAAGGTAGTTGTTCTTAAGCCCTTTACAAATTGGGAAAGATGGCTGGCATTAAATCTGAAACAGGCCACATCAATAGTATCCACCAATTCTTCGCAAGCATGAGATTGAGAAAGTTTGCAAAAATTACATTCTTCATCTTTATGCTTACAATACCTGTTTCCCGAAATACAAAAAACTAATTCAAGATTTCCCTGCTTTTCCAAATCGGGCTGATAATTATAAACCATCATTCCCGTATCTTCCAAAATGGCATTGGGTATTTTGCGGTAGCGGTTAATTACATAATGCACCGAACCGGGAATAGTTTGCGTCTTGTGTTGCACCAATTCCATTTCTTCCTGCATCACAGGATGGTTTAGGGCCATTGACAATATGTTTTGAACAGATTCCATAAAATGGCTGCAAAGATAGGAAAATTAAAATTTGTGGGTTTAGTTTCGCGTTTTAGATTTTTTAACCACATGTTTTCTCATCCGGATTTAGCTTATATTTGACATGCTATGAAGTCATTGGAGCTACATAAAACTTATACCGTTCCCGAATATTTTTTACTGGAAGAATCAGGAGAAGTGCGGCATGAATTCATTAATGGAAATATAATTGAAATGTCAGGAGCATCAAGAGAACATCATTTCATTTGTCAAAATATTTTACTGGCTCTTTTGTATTCAACAAAGCCACTTGGTTTTTACGTTTTTATTGAAAACATGAAAGTGAAAATTCAACATGAAAATCAATATTATTATCCTGATATTTTTATAACCAAAGAGGCGCAAACGGATGAAAATAAATACGTTCAGTTTGAGCCTGAGCTGATTGTTGAAGTACTGAGCGAAACCACGAGAACAAAAGATATGGTAGATAAATTCATCCAATACAGAAAAATAAACACACTGCATTATTATCTTACTGTTGAGCCTGAAAAATATTTAGTTCTCTGTAATTTTAAAGATAAAAAAGGGGAATGGAACATGATCTCTTATACCAAACCCGATGAAATCGTTCATTTACCTACGTTGAATATTTCTCTTTCATTATCGGATATTTATAAGAAATAAATTCTGAAAAATACTTCACGAAAAGAACCTATTTTTTCAGAAATTCAGCGTGTATTCTTTTAGGAATTAACCCTTATCTTAAGTATATTTGCACCTTACAATTTTTACAAATCCAATTGTTTTTATTCCCTCACTTATGGCAGAAGATTCAGTAGAAGTAATTACCCCGAAAATTGATAGTTATGGCGCAGATAGTATCCAGGTCCTTGAAGGACTGGAGGCTGTAAGAAAACGTCCAGCTATGTATATTGGCGATGTTGGCAACAAGGGCTTTCATCACCTGGTATATGAAGTAGTGGACAATTCAATTGATGAAGCACTGGCGGGATATTGCGATAAAATTAATGTTACCATTAATGAAGACAACTCAATAACCGTAGAAGATAACGGCCGTGGTATCCCTACCGGCATTATGAAAAAAGAAGGCCGCAGCGCGCTTGAAGTAGTGATGACCGTATTACATGCCGGTGGCAAGTTTGATAAAAATACTTACAAAGTAAGTGGAGGTCTGCATGGCGTAGGTGTCAGTTGTGTAAATGCACTCAGCAGTAAGTTCCAGGTAACGGTTAACCGCAATGGAAAAACGTATGAACAGGAGTACGCCAAAGGAATCCCGCAGTATAAAGTAAGGGAAATTGGGGAAAGTAATACTACCGGAACGGCTATCCGTTTCTGGCCCGATTTGTCTATTTTTATTGTATCAGTTTACAACCGCGAGATATTAGAAAGCAGGTTAAGAGAACTTTCTTTTTTAAATAAACAAATCACTATTATCCTCAATGACCTTCGTGAACAAGATGAGGCAGGAATTGCTTATTCAAAAAAATTTCACAGCGAAGGCGGAATAGTGGAATTTGTGGAACTAATCGATAAAAACGGGAGCCGCCAGCCCTTGCTTCCTTCAGTAATTTATTGTGATGGTTACGACGCGCCGAGTAATGTAACTGTGGAAGTGGCTATGATTTACAATACCGGCTACCAGGAGCATTTATTCAGTTATGTAAACAATATCAATACCATCGAAGGCGGTACGCATGTTTCAGGATTTCGCCGCTCCATAACCCGTGTATTTAAAAGTTATGGGGAGAAGGAAGGCATGTTTGAAAAAGCCAAAGTGGAAATTGAAGGGGATGATTTTCGGGAAGGGCTTAGCGCGGTAATTTCTGTAAAAGTTCCGGAACCACAGTTTGAAGGACAAACGAAAACAAAGCTTGGGAATAATGATGTAATGGGAATAGTGGATTCTACCCTGAGCAAGGTGCTAACAGCTTACCTTGAAGAGAATCCTAAGAATGCAAAAACCATTATTCAAAAAGTGATACTGGCCGCACAGGCAAGAGCCGCGGCTAAGAAAGCACGCGAAATGGTGCAGCGAAAGAGTGTACTTACAGGAGGCGGATTACCCGGCAAACTCGCTGATTGCAGTGATAAAGATCCCTTTAAATGCGAATTGTTTTTAGTGGAAGGAGATTCAGCAGGCGGCACTGCCAAACAAGGAAGAGACAGAAGCTTTCAGGCAATACTTCCTTTGCGCGGTAAAATTCTGAACGTAGAAAAAGCATTGTAACATAAGATATACGATAATGAGGAAATAAGAAATATGTTTACGGCGCTTGGCGTAAAAATAGGAACTATAGATGACCCCAAAGCGCTTGATTTAAGCAAACTGCGTTATCATAAACTTATCATTATGACGGATGCGGATGTGGACGGAAGCCATATAGCCACGCTAATTCTTACTTTCGTTTTCAGGTATATGAAGGAACTGGTAGAACAGGGATTTGTTTACCTGGCCCAGCCACCTTTGTATCTTTTGAAAAAAGGGAAAGAGCAGTCTTACGCATGGTCGGATGAAGACCGTAAAGCATGGATACAATTAGTAGCAGCAGGTAAAGAAGATACGGTAAGTATTCAGCGCTATAAAGGTTTGGGAGAAATGAACAGTGAGCAACTTTGGGAAACTACCATGAACCCCGCCACACGTACTCTTAAACAGGTAAATATAGACAACGCCGTGGAAGCAGATGCTGTGTTTAGTATGCTTATGGGCGATGAAGTGCCTCCAAGAAGGGAGTTCATTGAAAGCCATGCAAAATATGCAAAGCTGGATGTGTAACACGGTGAATGATCAACGGTGAAATCCGATTAATTTATTTTTAAAAAGAGGCTTTCTCAAAAGGATGGCCTCTTTTTACTTTTATTAATTGCGGCCTCAAATCAAACAGTATTGACGTGAAAAGGGACTGCAATTAGCTAAAATTGTACAGCATTAATCTCAAGCATACAGCATTGAACCGCAGGATACAGCAATGACCTCAGTGCATGCGGCAACCCTCTTAATCTCTGACAAACGATTCCACTAAAATAAAAAAAAGCTCTCTTGAGACAGCCTCTTTTTTATTTGCCTGAATAGAAGCGTAATATTGCATTCAAATTTTTACAGTTTATGTTTCCTCTTTTAAAGCCTCTGAAAACAATCTTTCTATTCTCTTTAACTTTCGTTTCTTTTCGCGTAAGCGCACAGGTAGATTATCCTGTTTTCAAACATAAGACAGAAATAATTCCGGCGGATAGCGAGAAGCTTTCGTTGAATATTTACAACCTCAATTATATTTATAACACAGAGTATTTTACCAACATTCCGTTGAGCGGTACCTTGTTCGGTTATCAATTCATTCCGGAAATAAAATACCAGCCCACCTCTAGGTTTGTTATTAAAGCAGGTGTGTATCTTCAAAAAGAATTCGGAAGAAAAGAATACACTTCGCTGTTGCCAACCTTTTCCGTAAAATATAAAGCCAAACAATCTTCTTATATTTTGGGTACGTTGGAAGGAAATATCAATCACGGTTTTGTAGAACCTATTTATGATTATAAACTACTAATAAACGAACGGCTGGAAAATGGCTTCCAGTTTTTCGTGGACACCAAACCCTATAATCACGACTTTTATATTAATTGGCGCAGGGCTATACATCTTGGTGATCCATTTAAAGAAGAATTTGATATTGGGTACAGTGCAAAATTTAATGTAATCAATAAGGATAATTTTCAACTGAAAATTCCTGTTCAAATGTTATACTCACACAAAGGCGGCCAGATAGATAACAACCCTACCCCTTTGACTTCGCTGGTAAATGATGCCGTAGGCGTTTCCCTTCGTTTTAATTGGGACAATCGTTTTCTAAAAGATATTGTATTTGATAATTATTATTTGAATTACAAAGATATTTCGGGCAACAAAGTGCAACCCTTCGATGAGGGAAACGCTTATCTGTCGCATCTTTTATTTAAGTTTAAATATTTTGATGTGGATATGAGGTATTGGAAGAGTGAAGGTTTCATTACTCCGCGCGGCAATTCTTTGTTCGGTTCCCTTTCTGAAAAATATCCCGGCCTTACTGAAAAGCAACGTCATTTATTATTGACCAGTTTTATTTATGATACCCGGATTTTTCGTGGTGGAAACTTTGATTTCCGCTTCAGTCCTTACTATGATTTTGTGGAGAAAAAATTGGAATATTCTTATGAAATGTATTTTTCTTATCAGCTTGAAGTACTACTTGCAAAAATTAAAAATTCTATTAAAATGGAGTAGTGTGTATAAGTTGAAAAGAAATATAGTGTAAATTGGTATAAATAGCTAAATTTGGAAGCCAAGGTCAATTGACAATTGGTGTAAAAAATTAAATTTATAAACCCATAAACCCAATCAAAATGTCAAAGAAATTAACAGCCTATTGCATGAAAACCAAAGAGAAAAATGTTCCTATGGAAGATGCAGTAATTACCAAAACTTCCCGCGGAGGATATATGGCCCAAGGTAATGACGGCAAAGGAAATAAGATGACCACCATGCTTAGTGAGGCAAATGCGCTGCAGGCAGTAAAGGACGGTGTTGCCAAAAAATCCTGGTAATATTATGGGAATGAAAATTATTGAAGCGATACCTGATTAAGGATCGCTTTTTTAATTTACCATCGTTGCGTGTTTTAGTTTAGAAGCGCGGCTTCTTTTTCCACGGGTATTCCTTTCTCTTCTTTTATTTTGTCCCAGCCGCCCAATATATTCCGCAGATTATGATAGCCCTGGCGCTTCAAAAGCGAAGCGGCGATTACACTTCTGTAGCCACCAGCACAATGGATATAAATATTTTGGTTTTCTTCCAGGTTGGCAATTTGAGCTATATCAGTCATATCGCTAAGTGGAAGATTTAATGCGTCTTTCACATGCCCTTCGGCAAATTCATTTGCTTTGCGCACATCTAATACCACCAGGTTTTCATCAAAAGGCAAATCCATGGCAAGCTCATCCGCTTCAATATCTATGATGATATCTATTTTTTCACCGGCATCTTTCCATGATTCAAATCCGCCTTTCAGGTAGCCTTCCATTTTATCAAACCCAACCCGTGCAAGCCTTATTACGGTTTCTTCTTCTTTGCCTTCAGGGGCCACAAAAATTATGGGCTGTTGAAACGAAAGTAAACTTCCGGCCCATTCAGCAAACCTCCCTTCCAGACCCATGGAAAGAGAACCGATAATAAATCCGTTTGTAAATTCAGTGGCTTCTCTTGTATCCAGTATAATGCAATCTTCTTTTATCTTTATTTTAAATTCATCACAACTCAATGGCGTAAGTCCCTTTAGTTTTACTTCATCCAAATTGTGGTAGCCTTCCTGATTCATTTTTGCATTAATTGAAAAATACGCGGGTGCTTCGGTCAGATTTTCGGTTACTACTTTTATAAACTCTTCTTTTGTTTGAGCGCTCAGGGCATAGTTGTATTTTTTTTGTTCGCCCATTGTGCTGAATGTTTCGGGTCCAAGATTTTTACCACAACTGCTTCCCGGCCCGTGCGCGGGATATACAATTACCTCATCGGGCAAAGGCAATAATTTATTTTTAATGGAATAATACATGGTAGCAGCCAGTTCTTCTTTAGAAAGATTCCCGCTACTCAAATCCGGGCGGCCCACCTCTCCCACAAATAAAGTATCGCCGGTAAAAATGCAATAGGGTTTCCCTTTCTCATCCCGCAAAAGATAACAGGTAGATTCCAGGGTGTGCCCCGGTGTGTGTAAGGTTTCAAGGGTAATGTTACCTACATTAAAAATCTCTCCGTCTTTGGCAAGATGGAAAGAAAATTTTGCTTCCGTGCCCGGGCCGTAAACAATGGGAGCGCCTGTTTTTTTACTAAGATCTAAATGGCCACTTACAAAATCAGCATGGAAATGAGTTTCAAAAATGTATTTAATTTTTGAATGATGCTCCTCAGCAAGTTGTATGTAGGCGGCTGTATCCCTTATTGGATCAATAACAACCGCTTCACCATTGCTTTCAATAAAATAGGCCGCCTCACTAAGGCAGCCCGTATAAATCTGTTGTACATGCATATTTAAAAGTTTTTATCCAGGCAACCGGCTCATGAAAGGCATAAAACCAAGATATCCTTTATAAAGAAAAGATAAAATAAAAACCATTCATTCCGGGAAATTTACCTGAAACCTAACCCACTAAACTTTTTACAAACTCGTTGATCGCATGAATACGCTCTTCGTTAATTGTGTAAAAAATGAACTTCCCTTCACGAACAGTAGAAACAATTTCCGCCTTTCTAAGAATAGCGAGATGCTGGGAAGCAACTGATTGTTCAAGACGCAGTTTCACATACAACTCAGTAACCGTTATTCGCTTATGATCATGAATGGTTTTAATAATCTGCTGCCTTAGTTTGTGATTAAGCGCCCTTAGAACCAAAGCCGCTTTTTTGATTCTTAAATAATCAGCTTCCTGCAGGGGACCATTTGAGTTAGTAGCCTCATGATGATCTGATTGGTGATCGGTTAAAGTAGTCATTCCATTAAAGTTTAAAAATAAGATAATAGGGTTAAGATAAATTAACTAAATACAAATATACGCTCAGCAAATTGATATATATTATAAAGAAGTATTAAAAACTAATTAATTTTTTATTATTCAACATTAGAATGAAAATCTTTGAGATATAAAGGCTCTGAATAGGCAAGATCAGCAAATGAATGCTCCTGGTATTTTTTCCAGGACATAATTCCAAGAGATTTCGAACTTATGTTGTTCACGGCAGAAAAAGTAGCATGGATAGATGAAGCCAACAGTTTGAATTTTTCGCTGCCGCTTCCAAAGAAGATAATTTCCTGTTTTTTAGAAATCTCTGCAAACGATGTTTCGGATAAAACCATTGCTTGTGGTGGAAAAATCTCTTTTAACTGGTAAGTATAAACAGCGGTATAAACTTCCATTCTCCGCGCATCTATCATGGGGCAGTAGTAAGCGTCCTCCTTCTTTATTTCAGCAACAGCGGTGTTAGCCATTGCTTCCAAAGTATTAAAAGTTATCATTGGAATTTTTAAAGAATAGCTTAATCCCTTTGCTGCAGCCAGCCCTACCCTTATACCCGTATAAGACCCAGGCCCATTGGAAACCCCGATCGCTTTTACCTGATTAACACTGATTTTATTTTCAGATAAAAGCTGCGCGATAGCGGTATGCAAAAAAGCAGCGTGTTGTTTAGTATCGGAATTTAAAAGTGTAGATAGAACATCAGGTCCATCACAGATATTTACAATGGCCGTTTCTGTGGCCGTATGAATGTTTAAAATATAGCTCATCTTAATTTATTGATCTGTTCATTTAAATTTTCCATTTTATCAGGGCTGAAAGAAGGGATATATCTTTCTTCTTTTTCAGATAATTTTTTTAATAAATTAAAAACATTTTCCAGCCCAATTTTTTCTGCCCATTCAAACGGGCCAAAAGGATAATTAGTTCCCAACTTCATGGCCAGGTCAATTTCTTTTTTGGTGCTTACGTTTTCTTTAAGGGTATAAAATGCTTCATTAATAATCATGCTAATAACACGCGCCG
>JBDSOE010000168.1:0-4934 GCA_039915005.1 Ginsengibacter sp. | reverse complement strand
TCCAATTACTCCAATCCATACTTATATTTATATCTCTCCGCAAGCTGGGTCTGCTTATTATAGAGATTAATTTTTCTTCCCTGGATAAAGGCAAGGTACACCACGCTGCTTTCCATGTCAAGAATATCTCCTTCGCTTACGATAATGTTGGCATCTTTTCCTTCCTCTATGGTTCCCGTGGCACCATCAATGCCCAATATTTTTGCGGCATTAAAAGTAATGGCGCTTAAGGCCTGCTCTTTGGTCAATCCGTAGGAAGCGGCAGTGCCCGCATTATACATCAGGTTGCGTCCGCGGGTGGTGCCGTCATAATCTGCAATGGCAAAAAGCACCCCCGCCTTTTGTAAAAGATAAGGAGTTTTAAAAGGCTGATCCACATCATCATCATTGGTAAAAGGTAAAGCATGAGACTGCCCCAGAATGACCGCTATATTATTTTGTTTCAGCAGGGAGGCTATCTGCCAGCTATCAGCCCCGCCAACAATTACTACATCAAAATCAAACTCATTTACAAAATCTATGGCCAGCAACATTTCTTTTACGGCATTGCAATGCACAAATAATTTTTGCTTTTTATCAAACAAACTCTTCGTAGCCTCATAATTTAAATTGGTCTGTTTATGAACTGGCTCCGCGAGGTAAGCTTTTGCTTCCTTGAAAAATATTTTTACATTTTCTATTTTCTCCAAAGCCTCTTTTACCACGTCAGTGGGCGGCACAGCCACCTCTGTTGAAAACCTCCTCGGCCTTGCCACCAACGAAGGCATATTAAAGTGCATTTGCCCATCCATTTTATAAGTTGCGTCTTCCCAGTTCCACGCATCCAACTGCACCACGCTTGAGGTACCGGAAATTAATTGTGTGGACCCGTCTTCATCCTGCGGAATTACATTAGCCAATAAGATTCCGTTGGTACGCAACACATTGATAACCCTCGAATCGGTATTGTAAGCAACGATGGAACGCACCGACGGATTCATATTTCCCAACTCCGCATAATCGTTAGTACCTCTTACACTTCCGGATACCTCTTTAAGCCCGAGGTTGGTTATGGAACTAATAAGACCGGGGTATGCCTGTTTACCTTTTACGTCATACACTTTGGCACCTGCCGGAATAGTAATGTCAGTGCCCGTCTTTTCAATTTTCCCTTTATTGATTTGAATCGTTCCGTCATTAATGATATGGCCATTGCCCACATGAATAGTGGCGTGTGTAATAAACACAAGGCCGTTATTTTCAGAAGCTGGATATATAGTAGGCTGGGCAAAAGCTATGTTGCTTATCAATAAAAACGCTGTTATAAGATTGACAATTTTTTTCATTTCTTTTCTTTAAAATCGTTTGACAGATAAATGGGATCCATTAAAAATTGGATTGTAATTCTTCGTCGTCTTCGCAATGCAAAAGCACTTGTTCGCTTGCCTGTGCAGCAACCACTGGTGCTCCGGATCTTTTTTCACCGGAAAGTTTTTGTATAAGACGGTTGCGTTCTTCTTGTATTTCTTTTCGTAACATCAAATCGCGGTCGCGGTCAAAATAAATAATACCATCAACTATTGTTTTTTGTGCAATGGCATAAATACTCAGCGGATCGTTATTCCACAAAACAATGTCAGCGTCTTTACCCACTTTTATGCTGCCGGTTTTATCCTGTATATGCAGCATGGTGGCCGGATTGATGGTTACCATTTTTAAAGCCTCTTCTTCACTTAAACCATATTTTATACTCTTTGCTGCTTCCTGGTTCAGCCTGCGCGCCATTTCCGCATCATCAGAATTGATGGCCACATTCAATCCCATTTTATGCATGATACTTGCGTTTTGGGGAATGGCATCTACCACTTCCATTTTATAATTCCACCAATCACTGAAAGTGGAAGCGTTGGCGCCATGCGCTTTCATTTTATCGGCCACTTTATAGCCTTCTAAAATGTGTGTGAAAGTATTGAACCTGAAACCAAATTTTTCCGCAACACGCATTGCACTGATAATTTCACTTTGTACATAAGAGTGACGGGTGATGAAACGTTTTTTATTCATGATCTCTACCCACGCGTCCAGTTCAAGGTCTCTTCTTACCGGAAGTAGTTTGCTGTTTTTACTGCGATTATTATAAGCCTTCATTGCGGCCTCATAATCACGGGCACGGGTAAACGCATCTGTCAGCACTTCTTCCACGCCCATCCGGGTATCAGGAAAACGATTGTTGTTCTTTGATGTGGTTCTCTTTACATTTTCGCCCAAAGCAAATTTTATAAACGGGTCAGCGCCTGCAAATTTCAGGGCCGTATCATTTACACCCCAGCGAAGTTTTATTAATTGGGTTTGTCCGCCGATGGTGTTGGCGCTTCCATGAAGAATGTGAGAAGTGGTAACGCCGCCACTTAGTTGGCGATAAATATTGATGTCATCCGGATTTAAATTATCCCCGATGCGTACTTCAGAAGTTACCGACTGGCCGCCTTCATTAATAGAAACGGTGGCTATGTGCGAGTGTTCATCAATTATGCCGGGAGTAAGATGCCTACCGGTACCATCCACAATGATGGCGGCATTGGAAGATAAATTTTTTCCAATAGCAGCAATTTTTCCATTCTTTACCAATACATCCGTGTTCTGTAAAACACCTTCTTTTTCACTGGTCCACACCGTTGCGTTTCTAATTAAAATATCCTGTTGCACAGGCATGGCTTGCCAACCGTAAGCGCCAAAGGGATAGGTAATTTTTCCTTCAATGGATGATACTTTCTTTTTGGCAATTTCCTGCTTTGCAGGATTTTATTTTACAAAAGTAGCCGTCCAGTTTAGCAGGTTGCCAGAGGTATCCGTTCCATTCCCCTGCCAAATCTTTCCGTTGCTTACGCCGCTCAGGCGTATAGATGGGCCCATGTTTCCACCGGCCAATGGTGTCTCGCTAAAGCTTTTTGTTTTTTGCTTTTCAGGCAGACGGTCGTCTGCGGGTGCATTTGCTTTGGCAATGGAATCCATTTTTAATTTTTGAATTGGCATAGAATCTTCTTTGGCAACAGCGCTGTCTTTTGCCGGAATATTATCTTTCTGGTCAACGCTTTTTTTCTTTGGCGTGGGCACAGGAGAAAAATTAATTTGTACCATTTTACCATCGAAAGAAAATTTAGTGTTCAGCGTATCTTTTCCAATTACCGAAGCAGAGGTGGAAGACTTTACCATAAGGGTATAATCATTTACAGTACCATTATGGTAAGTGATTACCAGATTATAAGTGGCTGCAATGTTGTTCCACTCATCCTCTTTTACGCCGTATTTTTCTCCCTGTATCCAGTTTTGCAGTATCATCGATTTCTCTTCAAACAGAGGCTTGGTGGCAATAAAAAAATTGGCAATTTTTCCAGGCTCAATACTTCCCACTTCTGCATAAACACCTAAGGCAAGCGCGGGATTTTTGGTAAGCGCTTCCAATGCGGTTTTCTCTGAAAGGCCGGCGTCAAGAGCTTTATGCAGGTTGGCCCAGAAAGTTTTACTGTCTTTCAATCCATCAGCCGTAAGGCAAAAATTAATATTTTCTTTTTCAAAAGCTGCGGGATTAGTGGGAGCCATTTCCCAGTTCTCCATATCTGCCAGCGAAACGTAGCGTGCATTGTTGGGATCTTCTACGTCCATTGCCGGAGGAAAATTTAAAGGCAAAATAAAAGTGGCTTTGGTAGCCGCCATCTCTTTAATGCGCTGGTACTCATTTCCCCCTGCTTTTAAAATATATTGTACGCCAAACTCATTGTCAATCCTGTTGGCTCTGAGACAGTTCCATTTATCATTCGCTTCAATTATTTGCGGCAGCTTTTGGCTTTGGTTCCAGGCAGCCAGACTAATATTTTTACCTTCCTCTACCGGGTTATTTTTATACCATTCGGCATCTAAATAAGTTTGCCTTAGCAAGGCAATAACGCCCATGAGCGATGAGGGATAGCTTTGCCCGGAAGTCCCTTTGCTAAATGAATATTGTGCGGAAGCCTTTTCTTTCAGCATCACAAAATTATCCGGCTGGTAAGCAAGGGTTACTAGGGTTCCGGTTCCGCGTGCGATACCATCTTTCTGATGAGTAAGTACAGTTCCAAAGCCTGCATCACGCAATGATTTAGCCTCTTTGTCATCCGCATCAAAAAGTTCGTAGGCGTTCACTTCCGGTTTCATTGCCTGGTTCCAGCCTGTGGCCCCTCTTGTGTTGGAAGTTATTTGCGGAGCCGTAAGCGGATTAAATACAAACGAAGTTCTTTGTGGTGAAGTAATTCCATAATCACTGTAAAGATCAATAAACGAAGGGTAAATATATTTCCCCATGCAGTCTATTATTACTGCATCGCCGGGAATCATCACGTTGTTTCCCACGGCTATTATCTTTTTATTGCGGATAAGGAGGGTGGCATTGGTAAGTGTACTGGACGCGTCTTTTACAATAGTGGCATTAGTAAACGCATAAGCGCCTTCTGTGGGATTGGCAATTCCGTTTACCGGAAAAGTAGCTTGTGCCTTTGCACGGTTGCCATAAAATACTCCCGCAAATGTCAATAAAAATATAGGAAAAAGAAGTTTACATTTTCTCATGAAGTTAATTTATTTACGGTGTTGAAGGTATAAATAAGTTAAATCCCTACCTTCATTTTTTTACAAATAATTTTCAGAATGAACATAGCACCTTATATTGATCACACCTTGCTGAAACCCACGGCCACCTGGCCTGAAATAGAAACCCTATGCAGAGAAGCTATGGAATATAGTTTTGCAGCAGTATGTGTGCCGCCATTGTACGTAAAAAAAGCAAAGGAACTTTTAACCAATTCAAAAGTGAGAACAGCCACGGTTATTGGTTTCCCTTTTGGCTACTGCGCTATAGAAGCCAAGGTAGCCGAACTTGTTTTGGCCATAGTAGATGGCGCCGATGAACTGGACACCGTAAT
>JBDSOE010000151.1:0-11961 GCA_039915005.1 Ginsengibacter sp. | reverse complement strand
ATAAATAGCACCTTCCACATAAGGTTTCGTTTCAAAAATACTCATGTGGTAAATTAAGTCCTGCAAACGCCTTTCATCACCGCCTCTGAAGTTGGGTTCGCACAAACCAAATTCAGAAATAATGAATGGTTTATCAGGATAAGTTTGATGTACACTATCAAGGTAGGAACCAATTTTTGCCACGGGAATATCCCACCAACTTCCGCCATATTCATTCATCATCAGGTAATCGCCGTCATTAGCAGCATCGGGAACAAACCTGGGATTGTTGTAAAAACTTGTGGTAAGCGTATTACTCACATAAGCCACATGCCTTGCCGGATCTAAAGCGCGCACCTTACTGATCATATCCGCAATCATTTGTTTCATATCGGCATCACGGCCTCTCAACTCGTTTCCAACACCCCATGAAAATATAGAAGGATGATTGTATAAATTGCGCACCATCGTTTCCAACTGCCTCATGGCAATGCTGCGGATGGTGTCGTTGGCAGGCGTTTCCGGCCCCCATAATGGGATTTCCTGCTGAACAAGAATTCCGTTACGGTCGCAAAAATCGTAGAATACATCACTTTGTTGAAAATGCTCCCTGGTGAAGATCGTATTCACATCCTTCATCAATTTGCCCATGCGAATAATTTCGGTATCGGGTTCTGCAAATCCAAAATCAGGATTGGAACCGGCAGTCCACTCCACGCCCATCAGCTTTACCCTTTCTCCGTTTAAAAAAGTTTGTCCGTTTACAAATCGTATTTCACGAAAGCCTACATTAGCGCTTATTTGATCAACAGCCTCTTTACCATTCATAACGGTGATAGTTACACGATAAAGATTGGGAAAATCAAAATGCCAGGGATGTACGCGGGGCAATGAAATGCCAACTACGGCTTCATTATTCTTCCATTCCGGTTTTGCAGTTGTTGAGAGAACTATGTTTTTTGTGGGCTGATTTTCTTCTGTAACATCTATTTTGAAACTGATATTTTTACTAAGCAAATTATCATAACCAAGCCTTACTTCCAATTTTCCCGAACTATCGGCAATATTTAATTTTGCTTCTGCGTGTATGTAATTTGCAGCAGGCTTTTCACTTACTATAAGGGCTACCGGCCTAATGATACCACCGTCATTGGGCCAGTCGAATGAACTGCCAAACGGAACTTTATTTTTCCCATAATCATTATTCACCACAACGTCAATGAGGTTTTCCTTTCCGTATTTTACTTTTCCATTCAGGTTGATGAAAAACTTATCAAATCCATCTCCAATATTTTCACCCACCTTTTTACCATTCACATAAATAAAGGAAGTATGATTTACAGCGCCAAACTGTAATACCACATTTCTATTCTTCCACGAAGAAGGCACATTCAGTTTCTTTTGATAATATCCCCAGCCATAATGCATTTCATTTTCTTTTTCCACATTCCAGGTATGTGGAAGATTCACTGTTTCAGCATTTGACCTATCAGGTTCCGCTAAAGCATCTTGATTTTTATTAATTGAAAACAACCAATCATCATTTAAAAGAATCGTATCTCTCTGCGCATACACCGAAGCGCCAACAACCATTGCAAGTATGGAAAAGTAAATTTTAATTGGCATAATCATTATTTTTAAAAAGTAATTTATCAATATTATTTTATAAAATAACTGTTTCCTTTTACCGTGGAAAATTGCACCATTCCATTCCCGGAACCTGTATTATGTATCCTTTTATTGTGAGCATCATAAATCTGTAATCCTTCTGGTAATTGTACAAAACAATTATTCCCATTTTTTGAAAGAATAATCGCATTCTTCAATTTTCCATTTTCCCAATCAAAACTAACTTCAAATCCTTTTCGTGTACACATACCAGTTATCTTACCGCTCTGCCAGTCTTTATCAGTTGATAAGGCGGGTAAAAAACGAATCCCATTATTTTTTCCATTGCTTTGCAAAAGTATTTCTGCGATACCGGCAGTACCTCCAAAATTTCCGTCAATCTGAAACGGCGGATGCGCGCAAAACAGGTTAGGGTATGTACCGGCGCCTTTGTTCATCGAAATATTTTTTTCTCCAAAAGCCGGCTGCAACAACCCCTTCAGCATTTTCAGGGCATGATTTCCATCTCCTAATCTAGCCCAAAAATTTACTTTCCATGCTCTTGACCACCCGGTTCCCTCATCGCCTCTTCTTAATAAAGTTTTTTCTGCCGCATTTTTTAATTCGGGTGTTTCATTATTAATTTCATCATAAGGATATAAACCGTACAATTGCGAAACGTGGCGGTGATGCGGCTCTGCTTCTTTATAATCGCGTATCCATTCCTGTATGCCGCCGGTTGTCGGACTTATCTGATCCGGTGCTAAACGCAATTTTATTTTTGACAAACTATCTGACCAATTTTTATCAACGCCTAAAATGGAAGCGCCATTAATTGCATTGCTTAATAATTCTCTCCCAATCTGCATATCCATTGTAGCCCCCATGGTAGTTTGCCCATGATACCCATCCGCAGTGATGTAAGTATTTTCAGGAGAATTGGAAGGCGCAGTTACTAACCATCCTGTTTTAGGATCCGTTATCAAAATACTTGTATAAAATTGCACAGCCCCTTTTAAAACGGGATAAATTTTTTCAAGATATTTTTTATCAGGATTAAAAATATAATGCTGCCAGAGATGCTCACACAACCATGCGCCGCCTGTTAATGTAGAACCCCAATCAGCCCCTTCACCGGGAGCGGTAAATTTCCACGGGTTACTAATCACATGCGCTACCCATCCTTTTGCATTATAATATGCCCGTGCAGTTTTTTCCCCGGGCTTTACTAATTGCTCAGTAAAATTGATCAAGGGCAAATGGCAATCGGCAAGATTGGTAACTTCGGCAGGCCAGTAATTCATTTGCACATTGATGTTTAAATGATAATCTCCATTCCAGGGCGTTTGGTATTCTTCCGCCCACAATCCCTGAAGATTTGCCGGAAGCCCACCCGGGCGCGAGCTTGAGATTAAAAGGTATCTTCCAAAATTAAAATACAATGCCGGTAAATTCATATCGCTGTTTCCATTTGCAAAGCGAATTAATCGTTGCGCTGTACTCATATTTTTAATAGAATCATTTTCTGCAGCAGTAAATTTTATGGAACAACGATTGAAAAAGGATTGAAAATTTTTAATGTTGTTTTGGAGCAAAATACTTGAAGATAATTTTGAAGCTTCGTTTACTTCTTTCATGGCAATGGGCAATGGAGCAGCGCCGCGCTTTTCCACATAAGGCCAGTTTAAATCAGTACCAGCGCCAATAATGATAACACATTCTTTATCGCCCTCTATTTTTAATCTGTTGTTGAACGCGGTAACTTTTCCTTTCGGTGCAATCGCTTTTGCATAAGCCGCAAAAACAATCCCTGCATCACCATCTCCGCCATTCAATTGGCCTTTCATAGTAATTGAATTTCCGGATGAAGAGAAGATGGCTCTTTCCCCAGCTACCTGACGGGCAGGTTTTCTGGTCAATGCTAAATCAAAATTTAATGCATTAGTCTTATCAGCGCTCAGGCGAATTATTATTACCTGTTGAGGAGCGCTCACCCATACTTCTTCTTTGTAATTTATGTCATTTCTTTTCCATTCTGTTATCGCTAATGCTTTATCTATTTGCAAAGTTCTTTTGTAACCTGCTATTACAGAACTGGTATCTCTCCAATTTATAAACAGATCAGACAGTATCTGATAGCAACCAAATTTGACATCAGCGCCATTCCCATATCCCGAACCTTTGCCGGCACTTACAAAATGCTGTTGCAATAATTCCTGTGCTTCTTTATTTCTTTCTTCCTTCAAAAGCTTTTGAATCTCCGGCAAATACTTATAAGCATCCTGCCTGTTAGGATCTTCTACGCCACCCGACCACATGGATTTTTCATTCAATACAATCCTTTCGTGGTTTGGATTTCCAAAAACCATTGCGCCCAAACGTCCATTGCCGAGAGGGATAGATTGCGTAAAATGGGAAGCAGGCGAATCAAATTTTAATTCCAGATCTGTTTGGGCAAGCAAACAATTTTTCAATAAAATAATTAGAATTATTAAACTAAATCTTTTCATAAAAAAACTATTTGTGGATAAAACAAAAATGTTTCTCAATCCTTTTTCAATCTAAATAATTTTGTTTCATGGCTTAATACTTTTCCTTTCCATTTTTTAGCATTGCCAATATTTTTATGTTGCCACAAATCCCTGATTTCAAATTTCCCTTCCAATCCTACATCACTAAAATTTATTGCTGATGTCTGAGTTGCATCACTCCTGTTCAAAACAGCAATTGCATAATCTCCGTTAGCCAAAGGCTTTACAAAAATATTCCATACTTCATTTTTAATTTTTCTTTCTGCCTGTTTTCCTAAAGCATCCTGGTTTAATGCAATTACTTCATCATTTAATAAAATTCTTTTGGTGGTTTCATTCATGTTTCGCAGGTCATTAGTAGGAATTAACGGTGCATTCATCATCGCCCATAAACTAAATTGACTTTGATATTCTGTATCATTACAACCTACGCCGCCGCCATCTCCCGAAGGCCCTTTTTTGCCATACAAACCAACAACCAACATATCGGGATCGTTCCAATGCCCGGGCCCTGCATATTGCGCCAGATCTGCATTTACATCTACAATATCCATGATGCCTTCGCCCCATTTTTCCGATGGTAGTCTTTTCCATTTATCCCTCACATCGCCGGTGGTACGCCATAATTGGCCACCTGCTTTTGCAGCCCACAACCAGGGTTTCCTTTCGCCCCATTCGCAAATACCAAAAGCAATATCGCGACCGCTATTCCTCAATGCATCCGCCATTTTTTTGTAACGAATCTTCGCAGTATTGGAATCCGAAGGCGCTCCGCAATAATCATATTTCAGGTAATCAATTCCCCACGATGCAAATGTTTTTGCATCCTGTTCTTCAAATCCCAAACTTGCGGTGTAACCGGTGCAGGTAAGTTGCGCCGCATCTGAATAAATTCCTAATTTAATTCCTTTGGCATGTAAATAATCCGCCAGCGTTTTTATTCCCGAAGGAAACTTTATCGGATCTGGAACGATATTATTTCTGTTATCCCTTCCACCCTGCCAGCCATCATCAATAAAAATATGATCGTATCCTGCCTTTACCATACCACTGCTTACCATGGCATCAGCCATTTCCCAAACATCTTTTTCATGGATATTATCAGCAAAATAATTCCAGGTCATCCAGCCCATTGGTGGTGTAGCAGCTAATACATTATCTGAGACAGTTTTTACCTGTGCGCAGGCTGAAAAAACGGACACAAAAAATGTAATTAACAGTGATGAAAGAAATTTTTTGTTTAACATGCCTTTAAATTTTATTCATACTTTTTCAATTTCGGTAGAGCCTGATGAAAGATGGCTATTCATTGCAGATTGCAAACGTTTGTTAGTATATCTTTGAATCTCTCACACAACGAAATCCTGTATGTTCCAAACCCGTATCAGGGCTACTTTTCATGCGACGCGCCACGCGGTATCCACTGCAATAACTGTCGTTGCATAAAAAACTTCCGCCACGCAAACTCCTTTTGGGCGTATAAGTATCTTCGGGATCAAAACTTTTTTGTGGCCCTTTTGGATTGGTAGCAATTGCATTTCCGAAGGATTTATAATAATCAGCATCGTACCAATCGCTGCACCATTCCCAAACATTTCCGGCCATATCATAAAGCCCGTAGCCATTGGCTGCAAAGGATTTCACAGAAGCACTCGTTACATGACCATCTTTTTTATCGTTGTAATAAGGAAATTTTCCTCCCCATGAATTCGCTTTTGGTTTGCCGGAATTAATAGATTCGTTTCCCCATGGATAAATTTCATTTTGCAAACCACCCCTTGCTGCAAATTCCCATTCCGCCTCGGTTGGCAAACGCTTCCCGGCCCATTTGCAATACGCCATCGCATCGTACCAGCTTACCTGGACAACCGGGTAATTTTCCTTTCCTTTAATATTACTATTGGGCCCTTCGGGATGTTTCCAATCAGCGCCTTTCACCCAACGCCACCACTGGCTGTAATCATTCAAATTAACAGGGGCAGAAGTTTGATGAAATACCAGTGAAGCCGCAACCATAACACTGTCGGGTGGTTCAGGCGTTCCCGGTGGGAGTGTTTTTTTCATTTCATCCCAATCCGGTTTTTTTTCTGCGGTAGTTATATAATGTGTGGCTTCTACAAATTTTTGAAATTGTGCATTCGTAACTTCTGTAGCATCTATCCAAAAATCATCCACGTGAACTTTATGTTTTGGATATTCGTCTAAGCTTGCCTGTGAGTTATCGCCTCCCATCATAAAAGCGCCACCTTTTATAAACACCATTCCTGTTACAGAAGTATCTCCGTTAAATTGCAAAGAAGAATCTGCGGAAGCATTACCAAATCTTGATGGCACCATCATACAGGAGGCGGCAGAATCATTTTTATTATCAATAGATATGGATTTATCCGAATTGTTGTTGCATGAAAAGAAAGCAAGTGCAACAATGATTACGAGAAAATATTTCAGAAGTTTCATTTAGTAATTTTAATCTTTAAAAAAATAATTCTCAAAAGCACCTTCCCTATCCCACAAAAGTGACCAATTTACTTCACTTCATCAGGCCATTTAACTCTTTCTCCGTTTTGTTCAATCAAGGGCATTTGTGCGTTATGATTTTTCAATTTCGTGGTTAGCAATTTAGCCAATTCTTTTACTTTTTCCGGAAAAACGGATGAGAGATTATGTTGCTCGCCAATATCATTTTTTAAATTATACAATTCTAATTTTCCGTTTTTTTGAAAATAAATTAATTTCCAATTTCCTTTTCGCAATGCACTCATCCATGAAAATTCTTTGTCATTAGAGGCCCCGGCCCATTTGTTGGGGAAATGCCAAATTAAAGTTCTTGTGGAATCCGTGTAATTTTTATTTTTCAAAGTTGGTACAAAACTTTCCCCATCAATTGTTTGGACAGTTTTATAGTTTTTCACTTTTGCCATTTCGAGAATGGTGGGAAAGAAATCCTGAATAACTACATATTGGCTCGTTTCACTTCCGGGCTTCGTCACACCGGGCCAATCCACCAGCATCGGCTCACGGATTCCACCTTCATACAAAGATCCTTTTCCATCGCGAAGCGGATAATTTTGAGAATTTACTTTCCCGCTTCGCGGCGGATTACTCAGGCCGCCATTATCCGACATGAAAATAATAATTGTATTTTTTTCAAGTTGATGGTCTTTCAAATATTGCATTAATCTCCCCAAGCTGGCATCCATTCCTTCCACTAAACCAGCATAAGCCGCTTCTGAGGAATCAAGTCCCATTTTCCGGTACCTTTCAAAATAGCGGGGGTCATCATTATAAGGAACATGAACCGCAAAATGCGCCATGTATAAAAAGAATGGTTGCTTCTTTTCCAATGCACTGTCCATTGCAAGTTGTGCTTCTAAAGTAAGGGCTTCAGATAGAAAAGTATGCGATCCCCAATATTTTTTCAATCCGGGTACAGCGCGTAAATTAAATTTGCCCTGAACATTTCCATAATCATCCTCGGCCATATAAGACGCGGGATTTCCTGCTGCGCTGCCTGCGATATTTACATCAAAACCAATGTTCAAAGGATCAGCCCCCGGGGTTTGGTACGCCCCGAAATGCGCCTTCCCGCAATGAATGGTATAATATCCGACATTCTTTAATAATTGTGGTAACGCCGTTACATACACACTTCTTTCTAATCCTTTCTCAGGACTTAATCCGTTCACATTCCAATCAGGAATTGACAGAATACTGTCTTTCGGATCTACTGCTTCATTTTTGAACATTGTCCAATTTGTAACACGATGGCGTGCCGCATTCATACCCGACATGAGGCTCACACGTGAGGGCGTGCAGATGGAATTTGCATAAGCATTGGTAAACTTCATAGATCGCGCTGCAAGCCTTTCCATATTAGGCGTATGAAATTTTTTATTGGCTGCTGTAATACTGTCCCAGAAAGGAACAGAAGTATCCTGCCAGCCCATATCATCTACCAGAAATAAAATGATATTTGGCCTTTTTTGCGCTTTTATCGTAAAGCAAGCAAGCAGAAAAAGAAGGATAGCTGACAACTTTAGTAATTTCATTTTCAGCGAAATAATTTATGATTTAATAATAAAAGACAGAGCCCTTTATTTATTTTTAATTTCATTCAATAGTTTTTCCAACTCTTTTGCTTTCTCAGGATATTGATTGGCAACATTATTTTTTTCGCCTACATCTTCTTTCAAATTATACAATTGCGGTGATGGAGAATTACCCATTTCGATATCCACCAATTTCATATAAGGTGATTCGTTATTGGGAATAATGTATTTCCAATCGCCTTTAATAATCGCCAGCGTGCCACCCTGCTCCACTAATTCAGAACGGCCCTTATCCGTTTTACCTAAAAATGTATTCATCAGTTCTTTACTATCCGTGGCTTCATTTTCAGAAAGTGGCTGCCCCGTTAATTTAGCAAAAGATGCCAGCATATCTATCTGGCATACCAAAGCATCCGAAACTTTCGGCTTAATAGTATTGGGCCAACTGATAATAAAAGGTATGCGGGTGCCTCCTTCAAAAGCACTGTATTTTCCACCTCTCAAGGTACCTGCAGGCGTATGTCCATTCAGTTTAGCTACTGCTTCATCCATATATCCATCATCCAGTACAGGGCCATTATCACTGGTGAAAATGATGATGGTATTTTTTGTAATGCCGGAAGCATTTATTTGTTTCATGATCTCGCCCACTGTCCAATCCAATTGTAAAATAGCATCGCCTCTGTAGCCTAAAATACTTTTTCCTTTAAACATCGTGGCCGGCATTCGCGGCACGTGGGGTTCTGTTACTGCGAAATATAAAAAGAAAGGTTTCGTTCTGTTTTCTTCAACAAAATTTTTCGCTTTATTTAAAAAAGCAAATGATAATTCTTCATCAGTCCATCTTGCTTTTTTTCCACCACTCATATAACCAATGCGGCCAATGCCATTCACAATCGTCTGATCGTGCCCCTGTCCCGGGGATGACTGCAATTTTAATAATTCGGGATGCTCTTTTCCTGTAGGATCATTGCCCACTTTGTTATGATAATCCACTTCAATAGGATCATTGTTCTCCAGTGCTATCACCTTTTGATTTTCTAAAAAAACAGTAGGCACCCTGTCGGCAGTTGCAGGAAAAATAAAAGAATAATCAAACCCAACCTCATTGGGCCCTGGCTTTATTTCCTGATTCCAGTTTTTAGATACTTGCGTACCAAGGCCGAGATGCCATTTACCAACGATTCCCGTAACATAACCTGCTTTCTTAAACAGGCCGGGAAGAGTGATTTTATCGGTTGGAATAATGAGAGCCGCATCTCCCGGCAAAATCGCGGTACCTTGTTTTCGCCAGGGATACTGCCCCGTCAGTAATGCATACCTTGATGGCGTGCAGGTAGCTGATGCAGCATGAGCATTGATAAAGCGCACACCTTGCTTTGCCAGTTGATCAATATGAGGCGTACTGATTTTAGTGGCGCCATAGCAACTCAGATCACCATAACCCAAATCATCGGCATAGATGTAAATGACATTAGGTTTTTGCTGCGCTTTTAATGCAAAAGAAATAAGCATGAAAATCAGTAAAGTAGCGGTTTTGATTATCTTCATTCCAATAAGAATAAATTATGAGATATTAAGTTTAATATTTTGACCTTTCCTCCAGCAATAATTTTTTTGCATCATCATCTCCATATTGGTCAATCAATGCATCAAGTCGTTTTCTTAAATCAACTGTAATTTTCTCATATCCTTTTTTACCAAAAAGATTGTTCATTTCATGGGGATCTTTTTTCAAATCATACAACTCCCAACTGGCAACTCTTTTATAAAATCTCACAAGCTTATAACGTTCGTTGCGCATTCCAAAATGAGGAGATACAGAGTGTTCGCCGTTTTCATAGTAATGATAATAAATAGCATCACGCCCCTTTGCATTTTTATTTGTAAGCAATGGAAGGAAAGATTGTCCCTGCATATCTTTTGGTATAGCCACACCCGCGGCACTCAATACAGTTGGCGCTATATCTAAGTTCATCACAAAATTATTATTAACAGTACCAGGTTTGATCACTGCGGGATAGCGCATTACCATTGGCGTTCTGAATGATTCTTCATAGATCCAGCGTTTATCAAACCATCCATGCTCGCCGAGATAAAAACCCTGGTCGGACATATAAATAACGAGGGTATTCTTTGCAAGGCCATGCGTATGAAGATAATCCAAAGTGCGGCCAATATTGCGATCTAACGACGCGGCAGTGCTTAAATAATCCCTCATGTAATGTTGATATTTCCATTCCGTTAAGGCATTACCCGACAAGTTGCGCGCTTTCAAATCTGCTTCAATGGGTTTGTAATACGCGTCAAACTTTGTTCTTTGTGCAGCATTCATACGGGCAATATTTCCCTCTTTGTTTTCAGCTTCGCTATCATCAAACATCTTTAAATCGTAACCCATGATCATGGTTTTTGCAATGGTCATATCCTGCACCGCAGCGGCTTTACGGTTGTAGTAGTTGTCGTAAAAATTGTGCGGCAATGGGAAGTTTACTTTATCGAACATTCCCATATCGGTGGTGTCTGGAATCCATGTACGATGTGTGGCTTTATGACCGATCACCAAACAAAAAGGTTTGGAATTATCCCTGTTGTTCAGCCAGTTTTCCGCAACATCTTCCACCACGTTGGATACATAACCATCCATTCTTTTTTTGCTTCCATCCATCATTAAAAAATCAGGGTTATAATAACTGCCTTGTCCCGGAAGTATTTGCCAATAACTAAATCCCTGTGGTTGTGATTCTAAATGCCATTTGCCTATCCAGGCAGTCTGGTAGCCATTTGCAGATAATTGTTTTATGAAAGAATCCTGGCTTCCGTCAAACCTGGAATTTTCATTATCCTTAAACCCATTCTTATGGCTGTATTTTCCCGTAAGAATTACTGCCCTGCTGGGGCCGCAGATGGAGTTGGTAACATAAGCTTTTTGAAAGAGCGCGCCTTCATGGGCAATGCGATCTATATTAGGTGTTTGCATCAGTTTGCTTCCATAAGCGCTGATAGCCTGGTAAGCATGATCATCAGAAATAATGATAACGATATTGGGTTTTTGCTGAGCCTGTGCACTAAATGCAACAATAAAAAATGCCCCTGTTATTATTTGCTTTAATATTTTCATAACTATTGATTTCAGGTTTAATCTTTTTAAAAAAAAATTATTACACAATAACTCCAATTACAAATGCTACCATTTATTTTTTTGCAAAAGGGAAATTTGGATTTTCAACATGCGCTTCTTTCAGGATCATTTCTATTTTTTTTACAATCAATGGATTTTGTGAAGCGATATTATTTTTTTCTCCGGGATCTTTTGTCAGGTTAAATAATTGAACCGGACCATTGATATTTTTCATTGCATTTTCCCGTATCCCTTTCCAATCGCCCATTCTCACTGCCTGCCTGCCACCATCTTCATGGAACTCCCAATATAAATATTCATGTTGTTTTTGTTTTCCTTTTCCAATAAATGTTGGTAAAATAGAAATACCATCTAATACCGGAGAGACAGGTCGTTTTACCATTTTTGCAAATGTGGGAAAGAAATCCCATGCTGCGCAAATTAAATCAGACGTTTTATTTTTTTTGATAACGGCTGGCCAGTAAGCTATCATGGGTTCTCTTATTCCTCCTTCATACAATTGTCTTTTTATACCTCTAAAGCCATCATTGCTTTGGAAAAATTTAGGGTCATTTCCACCTTCAACATGTGGCCCGTTATCACTCGTAAAAATGACCAAAGTATTTTTATCCAATGCTGACTCTTTTAATTTCTTCATCACTTCACCTACATA
>JBDSOE010000150.1:0-8223 GCA_039915005.1 Ginsengibacter sp. | reverse complement strand
GCTATTGCCTTAGCAAATGAAGGAGTAAACGTAGGATTGCTTTCGCGCACCGAAAAGGAACTTCAAAGCGTGGCCAAAGAAGTAAAAGCAGCTAACGTAAAAACAGCCATTGCTATAGCCGATATTAGTAGCCTGCCATCTGTAAATGAAGCAGTGAAAAGTATTCAAAAAGAATTGGGCGACATTGACATTCTTATCAATAATGCAGGCATTGCATCATTTGGAAAATTTTTGGAACTGGAACCTGCTGAATGGGAAGCCCAGGTAAAGGTGAATCTGTTTGGCACCTATTACGTTACCCGTGCCGTTCTGCCAAAAATGATAGAAAGAAAAACCGGAGACATCATCAACGTATCTTCCACTTCAGGATTAAGAGGAAACGCACTTACCAGCGCATACAGCGCTTCTAAATTTGGTGTTATGGGGTTAACGGAATCCTTGATGTACGAAGTGCGAAAACAAAATATAAGGGTAACCTCGTTAACGCCAAGCACAGTGGTTACTGATCTTGCACGGGATGCGAATCTCATTAATAACAATGAAGATAAATTGATGCATCCGGAAGATTTTGCAGAATTAATCATTGCTCAATTAAAACTAAACAGGCGCGTCTTTGTGAAAGAGGCTTCTATATGTGCTACCAATCCTTAAGAAAGAGAGATGAATTTATTGTAGATTTTTAGCAGGCGCGCGCTTCTATGCTTTCTACTAAAATAGTTGCCGGATAGTTTTATTTATTCCCAATAATATTAAAAAAGAAGGCCGGCTTTTTTGGTAAAACCCCGGCCTTCTTTTAATATTTATTATATCCCGTTTTATGTACTTTGCTGAAATAATACCGGAATAATTCTACACCATTTGGCAATTCACATCCACTTCCAATAATTGATTACCCGATGTTGTTTTTAGCCAGAAACTGATCTATCAGTGAAGCGATCAAAGTACCGTCTTCTTCTAAAGCAAAATGTCCCGTATCTAAAATATGAAGTTCTGCATCTTTCAAATCCTTTTTAAAAGGATACGCGCCTGCGTCAGGAAATATGCCATCATTTTTTCCCCAGGTAATTAACGTCGGCGGTTGATATTTACGTAAATAGGCCTGCCAGTCAGGATACAATGGCGGATTGGTTCTATAGGAATAAAATAATTCGAATTGTATTTCCTCACTACCAGGCCTGTCTAATCCTCTTTGGTCAGCAATCCAGTTATCAGGGCTGATAGCGGCTGTATCTCTCACACCACCGAGGTATTGTGATTTAGTTCCTTCTAATGTAAGCAGGCTTTTTATAAAATTAATATTGGCTTCGTTTTTAGGTTCCTTCCAATAGGCTTTCATGCCATCCCAAAATGGCGATAAACCTTCCACATAAGCATTGCCGTTTTGAATTAATAATGCCTGTATTTTTTCAGGATGTTGGGTTGCAATTCTAAATCCTACCGGCGCACCATAATCCATCATATAAAGACTGAACCTTTTCAAATGAATAGCAGAAGTAAACTGATCAATGACATTTGCGAGATGATCAAAACTATATTCAAAATCTTTAGTGGAAGGCATGGAACTGTTGCAGAAACCAGGATAATCCGGCGCTACCAAATGATACTTGCCACCAAGAGCAATCAGCAGGTTTCTGAACATGTGTGACGAACTGGGAAAACCATGTAATAAAAGAATGGCGGGTTGATCGGAAGAGCCGGTTTCCCTGTAAAAAATATCCTGTCCCTCAATCTTTATGGTTTGATATCTGACTCGATTAATATCGATATCATGAACAACGGAAGGTTCCGTTTTTACTTCCGTTTCGTTACTTAATGTGGTTGACATTTTTATTTTGTTTAAATTTTATTTGGATAATATTATCGTCTTTTTTCAGAATTCCAAAGGTACCGGTTCCATAAAGGAACCATTTACGGGAAAGAGAACTTTATGATAGATGATAGAGAGCGGAAGATTTAAATTTTATTTGCAAACGTCTTGAAACATTTGCCAGCAGAGGATTATAAGAAGTTAGTTTTTACCATGTCCTCACATCTTTGTAGCAGGTTGGAGGATTACATCCGACAATCTTTCTTTACTATTTTTATTTAAGGGTATAAATTTCAATACCACATTAGGTAAAATGATTCGGTTGGAATCGCTTACTTTTTGCGACAGAAGAGTTGTCCACTTTACTATTTCTTTCAATGGATCCTTCACGCAAAACACACATTCCTTAATTTCAAGATCGTCATTGGCCGGTAAGATGATTCCGTCTTTTCGCAATTTTGCAAAACGAATATTTTCCGCTTCTTCCCACTCAATAAAAAAAGGTAATGGCAACCGATCCAATAACGGCTGGTCAATAAAAAGCATCTTCCATTTTAGCACCTGTCCATCGGGTGTTTTTCGTTCGGCATCAAACACACCGGATGTAAGAAATCCTTTCTGTTGAATTTCTCTGTTGAATGTCTTAATACCTTTTACAGAAACACAAAGAGTTCCCCATCCTTCGCTCATTTCAAGGTCGTGAAGAAGCAAATCTGTGAGGGGATGGCGCGCATCTTTTGCGACTTCCTTTCTCTCTACCGACAACCATTCAATGTACGCATTGTGTGCATACATAAGCGAATTCTGAGTTCCCCACTTTTCGTGATGGCCGCCCACAACAGCGTGCCGCCCCAGCTTTAGCTGTTGGGCTACTATTTGTTCCGGTGCACTATTGGTAAAATAAACAACATGGTCAAGCTTCATGGCAGGGCTTCTTTTTCTTTATTCGCAAAACAGATAAATAAGCTACCAGCATGAATTTTATTTTAGGAAGGGGCAATCTTGTGCTTCCAAAAAAAAATGAATTAGATGCCTTTATTTATAATTCATGTAAAGTGCAAGCAGAAATCCACGATTTGAATTTATTTAAATTAAAAGTGAACTGACTTTTATTTCTCATAAGGAAAGTTTCTGGATACTTTCCTCATCATTCTTTCCATCAATTGATCGGTGGAACTCATTACATTATCATTCATGGCTTTATAAAAACGCCACAACAAGTTTCCGTCAGCACCATTATATATTTGCATGGTTAGCGCGCCGCTTCCGGTTTTGCTTCCAATGCCGCCAAACATGATAGTCTTGGCAATCGCTCCTGCTTCTGACGCTGTTTTTTCATAGGAGTAATTACATTTTATTACTGCATCAACACCTAAAATTTTGCAAATAGAATCCTGCGTTAAAACATCTAATTGATCATAAATCCCTTTAGATTTTAATAAAGCGTTGGTGCGGGTTACATCCTGAAATGTTACAAAATATTTATCGGACTTTCTCAACAAATAAGTAAACATAGATTGTTGAAGGTTTTTGGCAATACTTACTTCTTCATTTTTATTTGCAAAAGAATCATAGTTTTTAGGTGGCCTCTTGTAAGTAAGCGAAACATCAAAAGGAAGTATGGCCACTGTTTTTTGTTTCTGTAATTCTGTTTGTAAATTAGGTGCGGAGTAAGTTTGTTTAGCCCCTTCGAATTGTGCAAAAGTTGTAGCTGATACAAATAAAAATAATGTGGCAATAAAAAGTCTTGTTCTCATAATAGTAGTTTGTTTTAATTGCAATATTATGGAAATTTAATAGTTTATTTTATTCCTCCTTATTTTTTATTCCACAGCGATTCATTCATTCATTCTTTTTCTATATTTCCGTTTCAATGAATGATGATTCAGAATAACATTTTCAAAATCCAACAGGATATATTGCTGCCACTCTTCAAAAAAGAATTAGCCTAATTTTGAAGAATGACAACCCTTTCACAAGACACAAAAAATATTTTGGGATTACAATTGGTTACGGATCCGCGCTGGGTGGATCTTGCCGCCATTTCTTTGGAAGAAATTTTAACCGACCATGCCTGGTGCGAGCAAAAAGCAGCTAACAGTTGCATCTCTTTAATTCAAAAATATAATGATAAAGAAGAACTGGTAAATGAGCTGGCCCCGATAGTTACAGAAGAATGGGGACATTTCCGCCAGGTGATCGCCGAACTTCGCAAGCGTGGCTTGCCTTTAGGAAAACAACGCAGGGATGAATATGTAAATAAGTTGCTTGCCTTTCAGAAAAAAGGCGGCAGTCCCGAAGAAAGATTTTTAGATCAGCTATTGACGATGGCATTGATAGAAGCCAGGAGCTGCGAGCGTTTCAAAAGACTGAGCGAAGGACTCGAAGACGAATACCTGAAAACTTTTTACAGGAAGTTTATGGAAAGCGAAGCCGGGCATTATACCCTATTCATTAATCTTGCAGATACATATTTACCCAAAGAAAGAGTAAGAAAAAGATGGAAAGATTGGATCGCTTACGAAACAGAGGTGATGAAAAATTTAGAGGTGCGGGGAGACAGGATTCATTAGAGTGATGAATTATGAATGATGAGTTATGAATGATGAGTTATGAGTGATGACTGATTGCTCATTGCTGATTGCTCATTGCTCATTGCTCATTTTATGACTGATTGCTCTTTGCTGATTGCTGATTGTTGATGACTGATTGCTGATTACTGATCGCTCATTGCTCATTTGATGACTGATTGCTCATTGCTGACTGCTGATTGCTGATTGCGCATTGCTGATTACCGATTGCTCTTGGCTATTGAATGGTTTGAAAAAGCCTGCTCCATCTTGGCCCTTTATCATAGCTAAACCAGATTAGCGAAGCCTTGCCTACCACATGATCTTCGGGAACAAAGCCCCAGAAGCGGCTGTCCAGAGAATTATGGCGGTTATCGCCCATCATCCAATAGTAGTTCATCTTAAAAGTATATTGGGTGGCGGGTTTATCATTGATAAAATATTGCCCGTTTTTTTCTTCAAATTTATTTTCTTCGTAAGTAGCGATACATCTTTTGTAGCGAATTATATTATCTGGAGTCAATGAAATAGTAGCTCCTTTTTTAGGGATCCAGATGGGGCCATAGTCGTCCACAGACCAGTTATAAGAAGCCACAAAAGGAAAAAGAATAGGACTTTTGTCGTATTGAGTTAGCGGGGTTGGCTGAATATCTTTTACACCTGGCATCATTTTAAGCTGCACTTTTTCATCATCACTCATGCTGATATTGTAAGAATTATTCCCCAGCATTTCCACCTGGTTTTTATTGCGGTCGTCAATATTATCCTGGATACCGATGTTGTTCAGCATGTCAGGATCCAGAGGCCCGGTAGTGGTTACCAGATAACTGAATTCGTGATGGGGAGGTAATGGCTGTTCCACATTATTGATATAAATAACTCTGTTTTTTATTTGCAAAGTATCGCCAGCAATTGCAGTACATCTCTTAATAAAATTTTCTCTTTTATCAACAGGACGGGTAATGATCATGTCGCCATATTGATCCAATACCCTTCGCCTTGCCTCCTCTTCAGAAATATGTTCTGCCAGCATACGGCTTTGTATCACCTGGTAATAAGTAACCTGCGAGCCATGCTCGTAATCATTGATCAGCGTATCATTTACCGGGAAATTAAAAACCACTACATCTCTTCTTTTCACGGGGCTGGGGAACCATCTTTTATAACCGATATGAATCCATACCACATAAGATTTGGTATTGGTGCCCATAATGGTATGATGCATAAATGGTAAAGCCAGCGGGGTATTGGGAATGCGTGGGCCATAAGCGAATTTGCTCACGAATAAAAAATCATTTACCAGTAACGTCTTTTCCATGGAAGGCGTGGGGATGGTGTAGGCTTCAAAAATAAAAGTGCGTATAAGCGTGGCAGCCACAATTGCAAAAACGGCTGCGTCTATCCATTCACGTATGGCACCTTTTTTATAATTTTTTACCACCGGTATTCCCGCATATCTTTCCTGATCCGAAAATCCTAAATAGGGGAAATAAATAAAAGGAAAAAAGACGGTAAGAAAATGATGGCCAATACCGAAGCGCCCAAAATGCTCCACAAATTTTATATTGATCCAGATAGTAATAAACTGGCCGGCTATGGGAATCAACTGGAGAAAAAACCATATTCTGCTAATCTCCATTTTCTCTACCATGCACCAGGTATTGTACAAAGGGATCAATGCTTTCCACGGAGTAATACCGGCCTTTTTAAACATGCCATACAAGCCGATAAGTACTGCGATTGATGCGATAATAAATAAAAGTAAACCTACACTCATGAGTTAATTTTTTTGCAATGCCAACAAAAGTACCATATTAAAGCTCTTATAAAAAACCTGTGAGAAAATTGTTATCATTAGTTTAACAGAGGTATCATCCACCCAAAAATTTGAGAGGCCAATTGATTATTTCTTCGTAAAACGGGTTCCTGTTTTCAAACAATCATCATCACTCAGATGATTGTTTTAAGAATTTTATTTATGGGCTCTGCTTTATTCATCAGCATTAAATGGCCTCCGCCGGGAATTATAAAATCCGCCTTAATATTCTTTACAGGAAAAATATGGTCGCCTCCGCCATGTATGTGCACCAGGTTTTTGGGATACCAGTCATTTTCCCAATTTAAAATTTGGTCTATTGCCCAGCGGTTGTATTGCAGATTGAGATGCTGGCGATACTCCCTAACCAATTTTTTTTCTTCTTCACTTTGTACCCCAAGATTATAATTTTCTATACGTTCCAAAAAGGAATATGGGCGCAAAGGGATTATTTTATTTAAATGAGTTTTTGCCGCAAGGCGCATGTATAAAGGCTTTTCATGCCATGTTTTGATGCTCGAAATCATGATGATCTTTTCTGTGGAAATTATTTTTGCCATTTCTATACTCATCATTCCGCCAAAGGATAATCCCATTAAAACAGGATTGGGGTGATGAACATCTTCTATCATTCTACGCGCATACCTCTCTATTGTTTCATCTCTTTCCGGTATTTTCCACGGAATGAAATGAACATTATTTTCACAAAAATTTAAATTGGCAAATAGCCTTTCATCGGCGCCAAAACCACTGATACAATAAATGTGTTTCATAAATAGAGGCCGCATTCATTTTTATAAAAACAGGAAACGATCATTTTATTTTTTAGGTAACACATAATTCTCTACATCTTCCGCAGTGATGGTTTTGCCGGAAAGAATAATCAATCTTTCTATCACATTGCGCAGTTCACGGATATTGCCGGTCCATTTATATTTTTGCAAAAGGTCAATGGCTTTCTTATCAATATCTTTTTTAGGTTGGCCATATTCAGTAGCAATATCCTGCAGGAAACGATCCGCAAGTAAAGGCACATCCGTGATACGGTCATTTAATGAAGGCACATGCAAAATAATTACGCCCAGGCGATGATAAAGATCCAGCCGGAAATTTTTATTTTCAACTTCTTTTAAAAGGTCTTTATTGGTAGCGGCTATTACCCTTACATCCACATTAATATCTTTATCAGCGCCTACCCTTGTGATCTTTCCTTCCTGAAGGGCGCGCAGTACTTTGGCCTGCGCATTTAAACTCATGTCTCCTATTTCATCCAGGAACAAAGTGCCCCCGCTTGCCTGCTCAAACTTTCCAATGCGCTGCTTTACCGCCGAAGTAAAGCTTCCTTTTTCGTGACCAAACAACTCGCTTTCTATCAGCTCGCCGGGGATGGCAGCGCAGTTTACTTCTACCAAAGCATTATTGGAACGATGACTTTTTTCATGGATCCAACGTGCCACCATTTCTTTCCCCACACCGTTTTCGCCTGTGATCAATACGCGCGCTTCTGTGGGCGCAATTTTATCAATGGTCTCTTTTATTTTTTTTATAGGAGCCGACTCCCCTATTATTTCCTGCACCTTGCCCACTTTGCGTTTCAGCACTTTTGTTTCCGCAACCAAAGTAGTTTTATCCATGGCATTGCGCAGGGTAATCAACATCCGGTTAAGATCCGGCGGCTTCGAAATATAATCAAAGGCACCCTTCTTCACGGCTTCCACCGCTGTTTCAATATTACCGTGTCCGCTGATAATTATTATGGGAGTTTCGCTGTTGATTTCTTTGGCTCTTTCAAGAAATTCAAGACCATCTAATTTGGGCATTTTTATATCGCAAAGAATGAGATCGTAATTTTTTTCTTTAAACTTTCTCAGCCCTTCTTCGCCATCAGAAGCTTCATCAATTTTATAACCCTCGAAACCAAGAATTTCAGTCAGGGTTTTCCGGATTGCTCTTTCATCATCAATAATAAGAATTGAAGGCATTGATTTTTTAATTTGAAAATGTGAAAATTCTAAAATTTAAAAATTAGC
>JBDSOE010000115.1:0-11903 GCA_039915005.1 Ginsengibacter sp. | reverse complement strand
GCTATTTATTTTGACCTTACAGATTACCGCACTCATTATCCGGGCACAAATGAAAATGACAAATTCAGGAGAAGGATTCATGGCATTTACGACATGTATGGCAATCCGAAACCATCTATGAAAGTATTGCGTGAACTGAGTTCACCGGTTGAAGTACAACAGATTCGCCAATGGGAAAAAGGGGAACTGAATGTTTTAATTTTTGGAAGTGTGGGATTGCCGCAACATACCGTTCGCGGGTACCAATTATATTTATCTGACAGTACCGGGAATTACAAAAATTATAAGTACTATAATTTGCCTGAAATAAAACCTGGTGAGAAGGTCAATTTTGAAGTGGAGGATCTTTTTGATGGCGAAGGGATAGTAACGGTAGTGAATCCTTTGGGCTATGTGGTCTCGCAGAAATCTTTTTACAAAACATTAGACTAAAAATTTCAAAACCAGATGCTGATTAATATCATTTATAATGAATCAAAAGAAGATATTTTACGTGTAGCCATTACCGTTACCTTAAGGTGAGATTTTAACTTAAGTAGAAAAATTTAATAAAAGAATCTGCCTGAAAGAATAGCAGATGTTTGATATTGGGCAATTGAATATTGAATTAATTAAAATTTCAGAAGATGAATAGAAAATATTTTTTAAGGAATGGCATCGTATATTTTCTAACTATGGTTTTATGTATGCCGATATCGGCACAGCAAAAAACCAATCCGGATTCTATCTGTGCAAAAATGCAATGGTTTGCCGATGCTAAATTGGGCATTTTTATTCATTGGGGTATTTATTCGGTGGAGGGTGTGGATGAAAGCTGGAGCTTTTACAATAAAAAGATTGGTTACGAAAGTTATATGAAGCAGTTAAAAGGATTTACGGCTTCAAAATACAATCCTCAGGCATGGGCCCGTTTAATAAAGGAAACCGGTGCACGCTATGCCGTTATTACTACCAAACACCATGATGGCGTGGCTTTGTGGCCCACCAAAGAAAATCATTTTAATGTAGTGGATAATACACCCGCTAAAAAAGATGTATTAAAACCTTTTTATAAAGCACTTGATAAAGAGGGTATCAGACGCGGCGCTTACTTTTCTTTGATTGACTGGAGCTACCCGGATTACCCCGGCTTTTTAAAAGACAGCAGCCGTTATAAAATTGCAGATGCACCGGCAAGATGGGAAAAATTTCAACATTTTTTTCAGGCACAGATAAATGAAGTGAATCAGTTGTACAAGCCGGATCTTTGGTGGTTTGATGGGGATTGGGAACACAGCGCTGATGAGTGGCAGGCTCAAAAAGTTCGCCGGGAAATCCTGGGCGTAAATCCCCATGCTATTATAAATGGCAGGCTTCAGGGCTATGGAGATTATGATACGCCTGAACAAAATTTTCCGGTCAGCCGCCCGCATTTTCACTGGTGGGAATTATGTATGACCACCAATAACAACTGGGGCTATCACCCCGATGATGTCAATTACAAAACCCCTTTTGAAGTCATCAGTATTTTTGCAGATGTAATTAGCAACGGTGGAAATTTATTGTTGGATATTGGGCCTAAAGAAGATGGCACCATTCCTCCTGAACAGGTGCATATTTTAAAGGAATTGGGAAAATGGAATCAAAAAAACGGAGAAGCAATTTTTGGTACCGTAGCCGGATTACCACAGGGGCATTTTTATGGGGCAAGTACTTTGTCTAAAGACTCTGCTGTGCTTTATCTTTTTATACCCAACCAAAGTGCGGGGAACATTATGCTGAAGGGGTTGGTAAATTCAATCAGCGATGTGCAGATCGTTGGAACCAATCAGCATCTGAAGCCGAAGGTAGTGGGCAAAATATCCTGGAGTCCTGTGCCGGGACTTGTTTTCATTGAGGTGCCTGATAAATATAAAGATCCATATATGACAGTTTTGAAATTGAAATTAGACGGTAAGTTGAAATTGTACAGGGGGCAGGGGGGATTAAATTAAAGAAACTTTTTGGTAATAATAGTTATGGATACACGAAAAGATTTACTTTTTTTGATGTTAAGAAGGCTTTTGTTGCGCCCAGGCGCAGAAGCAATCTGAAATGCGCTCCCGGATAGTTTCTGTAAAAAATGCGCAAACGTTTGTGTGTATTTCTATCAATGTTTATTAATAAATTGTTTCTCCTTTCTAAACGTTATCATTATGAAACAAGAATATACAGGTTTCCAAAAATATGAACCCTTTCTTTGGTAAGAAGTGGGCTAATGCCTTTTCGCCTTCAATAAAATGGGGTGGGAGGGAAGAAATAAATTTTTTAATCAATAAATAATTTAAAAGATGAGCACAAAAAGAAGAGATTTTTTGAAACTTGGCGGACTTACAGGAGTAAGTTTAATTGGTGCCGGCTTATTAGGCAAAGCCACAGGTGCTGTTCCTGACCTGAGTCCGTTTGAGGAAGCCGGTGCGCCGGGATTTAATATGTGTGGATATGCTGCGCCCAAATTGGAAAAAGTTCGCGTGGGCTTTATCGGACTGGGTATGAGAGGCCCTACGCACGTGTACGGTTTCAGCCATATAGAAGGAGTTGAAATAGTAGGGCTTTGCGATATCCGCCCGGAAAAAGTAAAGGAGATGGAAAAGCAGTTGGCGGCTACTCCTCATAAACCTGCTTCGTACAGCGGTGATGCGAATGCGTGGAAAAAAATGTGTGATAGAAAGGATATAGATCTTGTTGTTATTTCCACCCCTTGGGCATTGCATGTGCCGATGGCTGTGTATGCCATGAAGGCCGGAAAGCATGTGGCAATAGAAGTGCCGGCGGCTAAAACGATTGACGAATGTTGGCAATTGGTACGCACTTCTGAAAGTACCAAAAAGCATTGTATGATGATGGAAAATTGTTGTTACGATTTTTTTGAGCTGGTAACTTTGAATATGGCAAGGCAGGGTTATTTTGGTGAAGTACTGCACGGCGAAGGCGCTTACCTGCATGATTTATTGGGATTAAATTTTGATAAAAACGGCTATTATGATATGTGGCGTTTGAGAGAGAATTACCAACGAAACGGAAACCTGTATGCCACACACGGCCTTGGCCCTGTTTCGCAAATATTGAATATTAATCGTGGCGACAAAATGGTAACGCTTTCCTCTACATCCACCAATGATTTTTCAATGGCTGGTAAAGCAAAAGAGCTTGCTGCAAAAGATCCTTTTTATAATGAATTTGTAGGTAAAAAATATCGGGGAAATATGAATGTAACCAACATTCGTTCACAAAATGGCAAGACGATTACTCTGTATCATGATGTTTCCACAGAGCGCCCTTATTCAAGGATACATTTGGTAACAGGCACCAAAGCCTATGCGGTAAAGTATCCTGATATAAAAGTTTCACAAGGTGAGAAGTGGTTATCTGAAACAGAATTGAAAGAGCTACAGGAAAAATATACGCCTGAAATTATAAAGAAAGTGGGTGATATGGCAAAGAAAATTGGCGGCCATGGCGGCATGGATTTTATGATGCAATGGCATTTGATAGATTGCCTGCGCAATGGATTGCCGTTGACCCAGGATGTGTATGACGCGGCATTATGGAGCGCCGTAAGCCCGTTGAGCGAATGGTCTGTAGCACATAATTCCAACTCCATAAAAGTACCTGATTTTACCGCGGGGGCCTGGAAAATCAATGCACCGGTGGAGTTGCATTTGGAGGCCGGAAATACCCAGGTGGTAGCAGGAGCCAGATTGTTAAGTGAAGAAGAAAAGATAGGATGGGTTTAATGAACAGGTCTTCGGATTTTGATGGGAGAATAATCATCCAAACATTTTTAAGTAACGGTTATACATACGCGCATTTTTTAGCTTTGAAGAGATAATATTCCACTGATTGTCATCAAAGATTCTCTCTTGCGTTTTATTTTAAAAATAGAATTCCGAAAATCAGAAACGAGCAATACAGGCGAAAGAAAAAAAAGTTTTACATTGGTAGCCTTCCGAAAGGAAGGCTACTTTTTTTATAAATATATTACATGGAACTTACAGAAATTATTATTCAAAAAATTAGGAAAGAAGGCCCTGTTTCCTTTTGCGATTTTATGGAAATGGCGTTGTATTATCCTCAGTTGGGATATTACACTTCTGAAAAAGAAAAGTTTGGAACAAAAGGAGATTATTATACCAGCCCCGTTTTAAGTGTTCTTTATGGACAAATGATTGGAAGGCAAATTGAAGAAATGTGGCATTTAATGGATGAAGTTCCTTTTACAATCGTGGAGTATGGCGCAGGTACGGGCGCATTATGTTTTGATATTCTCAGGTACCTCGAAAATAATACTTCTCTTTACCAAAAAATAAAATATTGCATCATTGAAAAGAGTGAGGCATTAATGAAAACGCAACAGCAACTGCTGCGTGATAAAGTAGAATGGATACATGATATTAAGGAATTGAACGGATTTACAGGTTGTGTTTTGTCTAATGAAGTGTTGGATAATTTTTCTGTTCATGGCGTGGTTATGAAAGATGAATTGATGGAGGTATTTGTAGCCTACCAGGATGAGTTTGTGGAAGTACTTCGTCCCGCATCAGAAGAATTAAAAAATTATTTACTTGAGCAAAATATAGTTCTGCCAAAAGATTATCGTACAGAAATAAACCTTGGGGCAATTGATTGGATAAAAGCAATTGCCGGAAATCTGGAAAAGGGTTACGTAATTACTATTGACTATGGTTATCCCTGCCATGAATATTATGCTGCAAATAGAAATGTAGGTACGCTGGCCTGTTATTATCAACATACAGTATCAGACCGGCTTTATGCTAACATAGGCCGGCAGGATATTACAGCCCATGTAAACTTTTCTGCATTGAATACCTGGGGCAAAAAGTATGGCCTTGATTATGCAGGCTTTTGTAACCAGAATTATTTTTTGCGTTCCATGGGACTGGCCAATCATTTAAGAAAATTGGAAATGGAAAGTTCATCCAACAGGGAATCTTTGTTGCAGGTAAACAGATTGCTTTTGGATATGGGCAACAAGTTTAAAGTACTTATTCAGCAAAAAGGGGTGCAGAATAAGGCGCTTACGGGTATGCAATTCTCTCAGAAGAATTTTATGTAAATCCAGGCTTTCTGAACTTTCTGAATTCCAACTTTCTAAACCGCTCAGCTTCCTGCTAAATCACCAATCTTACGAAAGCCTCCATAGCCGCATATTTGGTAAGGCCAAGGCGTGCATATAATTCTGCAGTGTTGGCATTCCTTTCTTCAGCTCTTTGCCAAAATTCGCGCTCATCACTTCCCTGAAACGGAACACTGTCTTTTTGTGATTGATGAATAAAAATACCATAACGTTTTTTTCTTACCTGCTCAGGGCTCATGGGTACAGCCATTTGTATCTCATCTATATCCCATTCTTCCCAGGCGCCTTTGTAGAGCCAGATATAGCAATCATTCAGCCATTCGTTATCTTCTTCTTTCTTTATAATATCCAATGCGGCAAGAACCACATCAAGACAAACTTTATGGGTACCATGAGGGTCGGCAAGATCACCGGCACAAAAGATCTGGTGCGGTTTTAATTTGCGTATAAGCTTTACCGTTAGAGCGACATCTTCATCGCCCATTGGGTTCTTTTCAATAGTTCCTGTTTCATAAAAAGGGAGGTTCATAAAATGGATCTGGTCTTCTTTCAATCCAACATATTTACAGGTAGCGCGTGCTTCACAACGGCGTATCAAACCTTTTATTTCCCGTATATCGGTGCTGTCTTTTTCAGTTGATTTTTTTTGAATAAGAAAAGAAGAAACTTTGTCAAACAGATTTTTGCTAATGGTATTGTCTATTTTAAATATTTCTTCGAAGCCCACTGTAAAGTCAAGAAAGCGGGTAACGAACTCATCAGTAACTGCAATATTTCCACTCGTTTGATAAGCAACGTGAACATTGTGTCCCTGGTCAAAAAGCCGCATAAAAGTTCCGCCCATGCTTATGATGTCGTCATCAGGATGTGGAGAAAAGATTAATACCTTTTTGGGGAAAGGAGTACTTCTTTCGGGATGATTAGGTATTACCACATTGGGTTTTCCGCCGGGCCATCCGGTAATGCTGTCGCGAAGCATATAGTAAACTTCGAGATTGATTTCATAGGCGTCTCCTTTTTCCACCAAAAGATCGCTAAGCCCAAATTCATTGTAATCGTGATTGGTAAGGCTTAACACGGGCTTTTTCAATTGAAGCGACATGTCTATAACAGCGCTTTTTATTATTTGAGGAGTCCACTCGCACTCCCCGGTAAGCCAGGGTGATTTGAACCTCGTTAATTCAGACGCGGCAAATTTATCGAGCACGAATGAACAACTATCATGGTGCTGAAGAAGAGAGGCGGGAATTTCTTCAGTAGGTTTTCCTTCCACCGCTTTCTTAATTACCGGCGCTTTGGTTTTGCCCCACGCCATTAAAATTACGCGGTTAGATTTCATGATTGTGCTGATGCCCATGGTGATGGCCATGCGCGGCACTTCAGAAATATTTCCAAATTCATGCGAGTTAGCGATGCGTGTTGAATTATCTAAGGTGATCAATCGTGTTTTTGAATACACCGGAGACCCCGGCTCATTAAAACCAATATGACCATTATTTCCTATTCCTAAAATCTGCAGATCAATACCGCCGGCTTCTTCTATTTTCCTTTCATATTCCCGGTTGTGCTCTTTTATTTTTTCTTTCGGAACCATTCCATTGGGTAAGAAATAATTCTTGGGATCAATATCTGTTTGTTCGAATAAATATTTGCGCATAAAATAATGGTAGCTATTGAGCGAGTCCGCTTCCATCGGGTAATATTGATCAAGGTTAAAAGTGATTACATTTTTAAAACTCAATCCCTCCTCGCGATGCAGGCGCACCAGTTCTGCATACAAAGATTTTGGTGTAGAACCAGTAGCAAGGCCTATTACCGCCTTTTCCCCCCTGGCATTTTTTTCTTTAATTAATTCAGCAATAACCTGTGCTACATATTTTGAACCTTCTTTTGGGGTAGCAAATATTTTTACAGGAATCTTTTCCATGGAATCGGTGAGGTCAATACTTTTTGGCATAATAAATTTTGAAAGCTATAAATAGAGTTAACGCCAAAAATACGAATTCCTTAAATTTAAAATGGGTTAAATCGAAAACATCTTTTTTACCCGGATTGATTTATTGAAAATAAAAAGGTGATAAGGAGAAGGAGGGTTACTATTTTTTTTCAATACTTTCACTCTTTCACGATCCAATTTTTAAACCGAATTATCTATCCGGCTTGTTTTGGTAATTTTGAAACTCTATAAAGAAATATTTCTCGATAATCATAAAACCTCCTCATGTCGAAATTTAAATATGTAATAACCCTCTTCATTTTTTTTATTGTAGCCGGAAACGCTTTTGGCCAGTCCAATAATTTCCTGGTCATTGGCTATTACTCAGGCGGCCCTGAAAAAGTGGACAATTATCCTATCGAAAAACTGACTCACATTATCTTTAGTTTTTCTCATCTGAAAGGGAATCAGCTTACTATTGACAACGCAAGAGATACGACTACGATTCAAAAACTGGTAAGTTTAAAACAGAGAAACCCAAATCTTAAGGTCATTCTTTCTTTGGGAGGGTGGGGTGGTTGTGCTCCGTGCTCAGATATTTTTTCTACCGCAAATGACAGGAAGGCTTTTGCTGAATCTGTAAAAAATCTTAATGAATATTTTGGTACGGATGGTATAGATATCGATTGGGAATATCCCACCATTGAAGGGTATCCCGGACATAAATTTCAACCTGCGGATAAAGAAAACTTTACAAGTCTCGTGCAACAGTTACGAGCCACTTTGGGCGATAAATATGAGATCAGTTTTGCTGCCGGAGGGTTTAAAAAATTTATTGATGAATCCGTAGAATGGGAAAAGGTAATGAAGGAAGTGAATTACGTAAGCCTGATGATTTACGATTTGGTAAGCGGGTATGCTACTGTAACCGGCCACCACACTCCGTTATATTCTACTCCTCAGCAAACGGAATCAACTGACAGGTCTGTAACGCAACTGATCTCCCTTGGAGTTCCCTCAAATAAAATCATTATGGGCGCGGCGTTTTATGGAAGAATGTGGGAGAATGTTCCGGATACAAATTTCGGCCTCTACCAGGTGGGTAAGTTTAAGAAGGGAGTGGATTTTAAAGATATGGATTCGCAGTTATCAATTAGCCAAGGTTTTATTTATCATTGGGACGATGTGGCCAATGCACCCTTTCTTTACAATCCATCGCAAAAACTTTTCGTTACGTTTGATGATCAAAGATCCATCTGGATGAAAACAAAATATGCAGCAGACAAAAAGCTGAAAGGAATTATGTTTTGGGAACTTGGATCAGATTCTTATACTGATGGATTATTGGACATGATTGATAACGTAAAAAAAACTTTAAAATAAAGCAGGAAAAATAAACCGGGCCACTTTGAATGGCCCGGCTTGTTTTTCTTAAAGATCTCAACTTTCTTCGGATATTATTTTCAAATTCAATTACTGTCTTTTATTGAGGAATTGCTTCGGCAGTATAATAGTTAGCTCCCCATAATTGATATCGTTTATAGATATCCGTTAGGTTAGAAGTAAACTCATTCCAGTTCTTACTTTCTTTTGGCGACCAAAGCACTTCGCTTAAAGCGCTCATTCTTGGAAACAGCATGTATTCTAACTTTGAAGGATTTTTGATGTATTCGGTCCACAGATTTGCCTGTGCACCCAAAACATATTTTGCTTCTCCTGCGTTTAATTCTTTGGGTATGGGTTCGTAATTGTAAACTGTTTCCAAAGTAAGATGCCCCCCAATGCTAATGCTGTCTTTATTTTTAGTTTGAGAATTATCGAAGTAGCAGTACTTGCTGGGCGTCATTATTACGTCGTGTTTTTGTTTTGCGGCAGCAATGCCACCCTCTTCTCCGCGCCAGCTCATAACGGTAGCGTTTGGCGCCAGCCCTCCTTCCAGTATTTCATCCCAGCCAATTATTTTTCTTCCCTTACTGTTCAAGTATTTTTCTATCCGTTGAATAAAATAACTCTGTAAGCCATGCTCATCTTTTAATCCTTTTTCTTTAATAAGATTCTGGCAAAAAGCAGAACGTTTCCAGGCCGTTTTGGGGCATTCATCGCCGCCTATGTGAATGTATTGCGATGGAAATAATTGTATCACTTCATCCAATACATTTTCAAGAAATTTAAAAGTATATTCCGTGGGGGCAAAAACATCTTCAAATACACCCCATGTTTGCTGCACCTGCTTTCCCTCACGGCTTCCGGCCCATATGGTATTCGGGGCAATTTTTGTGGACTCATCGGGAAAACAACTTAATTTGGGATAAGCGGCTATGGCTGCAGAAGCATGGCCGGGCAATTCAATCTCTGGTATTACATTAATGAAACGGTCTTTTGCATATTTCACCACTTCTTTTATTTCCTCCTGTGTATAATAACCTCCATAACGTATGCTGTCATTCCCTGTGCCTGGATGGTGCCCACTAATAGTTCCGTTTCTATATCCTCCTACTGAGGTTAATAAGGGATATCTTTTTATTTCAATTCTCCAGCCCTGGTCTTCTGTTAGGTGCCAATGAAAATTATTGAATTTATGATAAGCCATGTAATCCAGGTATTTTTTGACAAAGTCAACATCAAAAAAATGCCTTGCCACGTCCAGGTGCAATCCGCGATACTGGAAACGCGGATAATCTTTTATGGAAAGTTGCGGCACTTCAAATGTAATATTCGTTATGGCAGATTGAGGTTTTGAAGAAGGGAGTAATTGCAATAAAGTTTGAATGCCATAAAATAAACCTTCATTTCCATTGCTGCTTACCACAATCTTTTTGGAACCCACTTCCAGGTTGTATGCATCTTTTCTTTCACCGGACTTTAATAAGGTAAGAACAACAGAATTTCCTGCTTTTATATCTTGTTTCATTTTTACAGGAAGCGTAAAGCCGTATAACTTCTTTAAATAAAAATTGAGCATTTCTGCTTCCGGTTTTTCGCGGCTGCCGGCAATGATAACCGTTGCAGAAGTAAAATTAAAATTACCTGAATGCAGTTCCAGCGATACCGGTTTGGGTACTATATCCACCACGTTAGTTTGTGCCATCGTATGCAATGATAAAAGTAACGAAGCAAGAATAATGGGTTTTTTCATTTTCAATTTTTTAATATTTTTTATTTTTACGATAATTATAAAAATACAATCATTTTTCTTTCCTGTTTTCAATTCTTTTTTTCAACCTAAACAATTTTCCAGAATGGGCAACCCTGGATGGTAGCAAAAATGGATTGGCTTTTTCTTTAGTAATTTTACAGGCGGTAAGTAGAATTAATTTAAAATTATCATTATGCCACATTATCATAAATCAGGCTCCATTCCTCATAAGCGACATACCCAATTTCGGAAACCGGATGGAGGCTTATACTCTGAACAGTTGTTTTCTACTGAAGGATTCTCTTCAGATTCTTCGTTGCTATATCATACGCATCCGCCAACCCAGATCATAAAAACAGATGAGCCTTTTAATGTTCTTCCGGAAGTGGCTGAAGAAAAAATGCTGAAACACCGCAGCTTCCAGGGTTTTAATATCAAAGCTGAAGATGATTATTTAAAAAGCCGTAAGCCGGTTTTGATGAATAAGGATGTTCATATTTCTTTGGCGGCGCCCAAAAAAAGCATGCACGATTATTTTTATAAAAATGCTGATGCCGATGAAATCATTTTTGTGCATGAAGGAAACGGAAAATTGAAAACACAATATGGAGAAATAGCTTTTGCTTACGGGGACTATATGGTTATTCCCCGCGGTTGTATTTACCAGATGGAATTTGAGAAAGAAGACAACCGCCTCTTTATTGTAGAAGCGTTTAGCCCTGTCCGTTATCCTAAAAAATATTTGAGTAATTATGGGCAATTGCTCGAAAATTCTCCTTACTGCGAAAGGGATATCCGTGTTCCAGAAAACCTGCAAACGATAGATGAAGAAGGAGATTTTTTATTAATGGTAAAAAAAAGTGGAATGATGTATGGCATACATTATCTGCATCATCCTTTTGATGTAATAGGGTGGGATGGATGTTGCTACCCATTCGCATTTTCCATTCATGATTTTGAGCCAATCACCGGGCGGGTGCATCAGCCGCCACCAGTTCATCTGACTTTTGAAGGACACAATTTTGTGGTTTGTTCCTTTGTTCCCAGGTTGTTCGATTATCATCCGCTGTCCATTCCTGCTCCCTATAACCATAGTAATATTGATAGTGATGAATTGCTTTATTATGTGGATGGGGATTTTATGAGCCGGAAGCATGTTACCAGGGGAATGATCACTTTGCATCCTGCCGGTATTCCGCATGGCCCGCATCCGGGAGCTGTGCAAAAAAGCATTGGCATGAAAGAAACGAAAGAATTAGCAGTGATGGTAGATACATTTCATCCGTTAATGCTGACAAAAGAAGCATTGGATATAGAAAATCAGGATTATGTGATGAGTTGGGCTGAGTAATTATAAAAATAACCCCATACTGTATGGGGTTATTTTATAATCTGTGATTACAAGTTTATCTTCCTTCAGAAGCCGCTTCGCATTTTTCTGCTTCTTTCTCCATTTCTTTTTTAAATGCCTCATCTCCTTTGTACTTGGCTTCCATTTTATCCTCCCAGTTTTTAAGGGTAGCTTTCGCTGCATCTTTGTCGGGACCATCAGCAGCCTTATACACTTTACCATTAAGGTCGCACCATTCCTGGGCAACTGATTTGGCTGATTGTTTACTGTCGCTACAGGCAACCAGTGAAAGGCATAGAACGGTTGTTGAAAGTAATAATAGATTCTTTTATGTTGTTTAATTTATGGTTTACAGATTCCTTAC
>JBDSOE010000020.1:0-7982 GCA_039915005.1 Ginsengibacter sp. | reverse complement strand
GCCATGCTTTCAATTCGCTCAATAAAATATTTTCAATTGCCACAAACATGATAGATAAAGCAATCAAAGGCTCTACAATCTCTGCGGGTAAATTTATAATTCCTTTTATGCTCAAAGCAAGTGTAATCGTATGAGCTACAGTAAAAGCAGATGCCTGCCATAAAATTGTTTTGACTTTTGTGTTGAGCAGGCAAAGGCTTATCACAAATAAAATATGGTCAAAACCATCGGGTACAATATGATGGACTCCCAATTTAAAATAATACCAAACAACATCATTGACCGGCGCTTTTTCAAGTACATAATTTATGGTATGGGCGGATGGGTTTAGAGGTATTGCCAGTAAACAAATAATGGCCCCTAATGTTCTGTAATTTAATCTGTATGGTTCCATAAAAATTTACCAACTTTTCAATACATTTTCACTCTCTGCTTTTAAGTCAACATCTATATTCGGATCATTTTTTAATGCCTCCTGCAAAGTTGATTTTGCAAGCTCTTTTTTGCCACTGTATGCATACATAAGCCCGGCATTACAAAGAAGAACCGGATTTTTGGAGTTGGTTTTTAATGCCATCTGTAAGTAGGGCAACGCTTTATTATACTCCTTCATTTTATAATAGACCCATGCAACCGTTTCATTGACATCAATATTGAGAGGCCTCCTGTGGTATTCTATTAATGCATGTTTCAATGCATTTTCATAGTCATGATTCAAGAGATAAGCATAAGCCAATTCACGGTCGGCATAATGACCGATACGGTCATCCTTTTCACCTTTTGTGGCATCATTATTCATTCCTTCTATAAGCTTTTGTAAAAGGCTGTCTGCTTTTTTGGTGTTTCCATTTAGCCGGTATAGTTGTGATAATTGTTCCTGTATGGAATAATCATTTAAAGAACCCACCGCCTTTTCATAATAGGAGATGGCCTTTGGATAATTTTTATTTCCCATAGCAATGTGGCCCAGCCCTGCGATAGCATAGCCATAACCCGGCCTTTCTTCCAGGGCAATCATATAATGCATTTCAGCGCTTTTCAGATCACCGGTATTTTCGTATAGGCGTGCCAGTTGAATCCGTGTCCACTCTGTTGGCTCATCGCCTGCACCCCCTGCGCCTACAGCAAGTTTCATAGCTTCAATGGCACCGGGGTAATCTCCGTAAATTTCACGCAGGTATGAGATGCGTGCATAAGAACGAAGGTCGGGCCTGATGGAATTCATCTTATCAGAATTTTCTACTGCAGCCTTGTAATTGCCCATTTCAACATTTCCATCTACCAGTATTCCATAAATTAAAGCGTTGTAAGGATTTATTTTTTGCGCTTTTTCTGCAATTTGCAATCCTTCGGCAAAATGATGCTGCGACATATAAAGCAACGACTTTAAGGTAAGTGCTTCAAAATTATTAGGCTGGCTATTTAGCACTCCATTTATATATTTCAGGGCGGCAGCATCGTAGTAGATATAATTTCCGGTTACCCTTGCTTCCTGGATATAAAGTGTGGATAAGGCAATTGATGTTTTAACATCATTTGGATTACTCTTTATATTGTCAATTAATTGTTGTGCCATTTTTCTTGTAGCAACCCATTCCGCGGATGTGCCCAAAGTATCTTTCCTGTGAAGTAATGGATAAGTTGCTTGTTCCATCCTGGCATGGTGAATAGTATATCGTAGGATGACAAACGCCGAAACAGTGAAAAAAATCACAATTAAAAGAATATAGGAAAACTTCTTTTTCATGGCTTTTTATTAATAAAACAATGTGGCTTTTAGCAAAATAAGCCCGCAGTTTACTACGGGCTTATTAACAATTTTAGGGGTTATTCTTTAATGATCTTTAAAGATTGTTTGGCTCCTCCATCCCGGCTTGCAGAAATTAAGTAAGTTCCTTTGGCCAGGCCATTTGTATTCCATTGTAGATTATAAGTGCCGGCTTCTACCCTTTTGTTCACCAAAACTTTAAGAGGTTTACCAGATGCATCATACAGCATTATAGTAACGTTGGAAGGAACCGCTATATGATAACGTAGGGTATTGCTATTACCCATTGGGTTTGGTGAAGTAGCTATTTCAATACCAGGTGAAGCAAAGCCCAGTTGTTGGGTACTTACCGGGCTATTGCTATTTATAGTTTTCCTCATTGCAGAGGCGGGAGTTGTGCAACTACAATTATGTGTCCCCGACCATGGGGTTTGCACAAATGGGAAGGAAGTTTTGAAAGAAGTATCATTTGCATTTACACCAGTGTTGTAATTTACAACGCCCAAAAGCCTTGGTGTTACAGGACTGCCCCCTGGTACAAAATCATCATACCATAGACCAATTGCTGCCAAAACCACCCCGCCCACAGCCTGTAATTCTATACGCGTAACATCGTCTTCCAACCTTCTTCCATTGGGAAAACCATCCATGTTTGGAATAAATTCAAGATTTTTATTTCCATTAAATCTCGGATCGGTTAAGCCTAAAACCGCAGTCCATATTAATCCGTCTGAATTAAAATCCGGGGAATTCCTATCTGTGACAGGCACCGCCATATTGAGGCGCAGCATATCGCCACCATTAGGTAAAAAATTATTGATAAACGGCTTGCCTCCTGCCAAAGGGTTTCCGCCTTTACCTGTTGCCAGTTGGTAAGGGCTCAGGTTGGGCACCCCTGTATTAAAAATTGGAAACAAATCAACCGAACGTGGAGAGCCGGGGCCAGGCAGCAACAAAGTTCCAAAAACAGCATCATCCAAAGCCGTGCCTGTAACGGCAGAAGAACCTTTTAAAGAGAATAATCCATTCTGTCCATTTCCAAAGCCAAACTGGCATAATGAGTTTTTTTGTATGCGCAAAGCAGCAAAAGCCGGAATGGCTCCGCCAAATTGTGCATCATCCATGTAAAGGGCTAATTCCGGATTGTAAAAGAATTTACCAAAAGTGCTGAGCTTTGAAAGATCCTGGTAGGGAGTTAAGCTGTTCCAATAATCTTTATATCCAATAGGAATAACCACTTCATTGGTTAATGGCATTCCAAGCCTTGATACCTGCACCCAGCGCCCAAAGTTAGATTCCGTACCATTACGATTTAAAGTTCTTATTTGTTGCCTGCTTGCCGAAGCCCATACGCCAATTACATAATCCGCGTCAAGAATGTTTTTAGCCTTCCAGAGCGGCTTGTGATTCTTTTGCAAAGTAGAAATATCAATCTCCAGCGCGAGAGTTGAAACGTTCTTGCATTTCAACGCATCTTCCGAATGAGTAGGTCCTGTGCGGGGGGCATCGCCAAGGTCAAAAATACCACCCAGGTCAACGAAAAATGGATCATCCGCGGTTCCAGCAAAAACTCTTTCACCGGTTGTGGTAGTCATAATGGCTTTCTCAATAAGCGAATTATAACTTGGCGCATTTAATCCAACTGCCGAACTTATGGATCTTTCTCCAATATTATACGGTGGCACAATTCCATTTCTAAGAATTGTCCTGAAGTGTTTGTTGTCCCAATCCTTTTCTTTGTCCATATCCCTCAGTTTATTGAGGTCGGAAGTTTGGGTAAGATTGCCGCTACCATTTATCGCATCATCATCATCCCAGCTTTTGCCACCGTCAGTACTTCTTTCCAAAGTATAGGTGGTTTTCAAATTTTCTTTTCCCAATCTAACGTTGAAAAATGTGGTGGGGTCTTCATTTGTTTTGTGAAAAGTAAAGCGGTAAACAATGTCATCTCCTTTGGTGGTAACATCATTATCAATGTGAATCTCGTAACGCACATTTTCCCCAAAGGAATAATAATTGGGGCCGCCATTTGGCAACTGACCCGGGATGTAATTGGCGATAATAATTATTTTGTTGGGATTGGTAGGACTTTTAAAAGCATACAAATCCGTATTATCAGCCAAGGGGTCATTTGAGATCATAGGCGCCTCCCGGTGACTTGATGACATTAGTATAACCGAAAAAACAGATACAGCTATTACTATAGCTACAATTTTCAGTTTACTAAACGTAAAAATAGTTTTCATTTTAAAAAAGTTTAATGATGAAAAAATCAACGTGAATTTATTATTCACATTGGAATAACTATTTCTTATAGTAATAGATGGTAGATCTTATGGTAACAGATGGTGGAAGGGCGTCCCTTCAAAAAAGAGTGACTATAGGTGGATTTTAATAGTCAAAGAATAAGTTTGCTGATAAGCATTATAAGAGGGTCGGAAAGAATTTATAAGAAGAAATAAAAAACACGATTATAAAGCTATGCTTTTTTTTTGTATTAAAGGAAAAGAAAATTAATGGCAGTCATGCGTATTATTCAACTAAAACAGAAGATTTTGTGTTATAAGCTGTGGAATGGATGAGCGCTGTTTGGTGATGTATGATTTTTAAATGGCTACGGGCAAAGATTATAATTGGTGATCTCTTCTAAAAGACAATTTGTGGATATTAGGCCTGGCAATTAAAGTGGGTGGCTACACTAATGTGAAGTTATATTCCGCCCGGGTGAAACAATCTTTGATTGTACCTTCATCACGAATTAAGCTCCGTTGATACGCTGGTAAATCACGGGAATGGAGAATTGAAACCAGATACAGAAGTTGTTGCTAATTTATCTAATTGAAAAATAAAAGGAATTATTTAATTGAGACACTGCATTATTCTTACCGCTTTGTGGTATTTCAAATGTTTTTTGCCTTAAGAAAATCTTTTAAAATAAAATAAAAACAAGATGAAAAAGGTATTATTGTTCTTAATTAGTTTATTAACTGTTTATTTCGGTTCTGCTCAGCAAAACGATTGGTCCTCTGTTGAAAAAGTATTTGGGAAAAAGGGGACTGTACAGGATCATGTTTTTAAGATCAGTTATCCTCGTTCAGACTTAAAAGTGACAGTTGATGACTTTACAATAGCCCCTGGCTTTGCTCTCGGCTCATGGATCGGATTCCTGGAGGTAAACAAGCCAATGAAAGGCAATGCTATGAAAATGGGCAATCAGGTTATGATGATGGGCGATCTGGTTCTTTTAGACACCGAAGTTCCTGAAGTTTTAAAAAAGTTGGTGGCAGTTGATCTTAAGGTAACAGCCATTCATAATCATCTCATCAACGAATCGCCCAATGTTAAGTACGTGCATTTTTCAGGAAGCGGTGATAAAGTAAAACTTGCGGAAGCCATAAAATCTGTCCTTGCAATAACAGCAACTCCATTAACTCCACCTCAGGCGGCTACTCAAACTGCCAACGTTGATTGGTCAAAAGTTGAAGCCATTCTTGGTACCAATGGAAAGCACAATGGGATGTTATTGCAATACAGTTTTCCGCGTAAGGAAAAATTAACAGAGAGCGGAATGGCGATGCCTGCCTCCATGGGTATGGCCACCGGAATTAATTTTCAAAAAGAGGGAGATAGCGCTGCCATAACAGGCGACTTTGTTTTATTAGCGGATGAAATAAATCCGGTTATCAAAATTTTGATTAACAATGGCATTACACCAACCGCACTGCATAACCACATGATTCACGATAATCCGCGATTATTCATGATGCATTTCTGGGCGGTTGATCAGCCTGAAAAATTAGCAAAGGCATTGAAAGAAGCATTGGCGGTAACCAACCATGCACCCATAAAAAAATGAGTCATAAATTTCTGCAGCTAATTTTTGTCATCGGAGTTTTTTCTTTTACAATCGCATAGCGCTTAATAAAGATTTCTTCTGTTTCGAACGATATTTTGTCACCATTATTTTATTGTAAACAATCACCAATGAAGAATGAGATCCCGTTAGTATGTCGTAAATTTATGAGGCTTATTAATTACATCCATTCTCTCATCGCAAATAAATAAGTTATGGAAAAGACAGAAATTGCGATCGTCGTGCTGGTTATTATTGCCGCCATTGCTTTGATTATTTTCCTCGCATGTAGAAATCAAAAAGACAAAAAGAGCCTCAATCCCGATGCGCCCGATGCCGTGGAAGAAAACAGGATGGATCATGACCGGAAAACTGATCGCATTTAAATTTTATTTTACGCGGCAATCCCAGTGTGGCGCAAACTTGGTAGCAATGGTTTTGTGCGTTAGCCATGCTTGTGCCGTTTGCTAAAAGAGTCTTTCGGGCTAACCTTTTGTTGGAGTTGAGTCCCGTCTTCGGTTCGTATCTGCACGAACCGCTGTCTGGCCTTCATTTAATAAAAACTTCGCCCGGGCGTAGAATAAGAATAGTTTCCTTGTCATAAGGTGAGCCATTTCGAATTCTCCTCATCAACTGATCGGGATTTCCCCTTGTGTTTCTTTCGCTTTGGCCTCTTCGTCGCCAAAATACAGCATCTTTTCAGAAGTAGCAATGATGGCAGAGGCAGCGGCATCACCGGTTACGTTGATTACGGTTCGGCACATGTCCAGGATCCTGTCTATCGGGAAGATGATGGCAATCCACGCGGGATTTAAACCCACGGCTTCCAGCACAATGATCAGCATGACCAATCCCGCGCTGGGGACGGCTGCAGTGCCAATGGAAGCCAGGGTAGCCGTACCTACGATGATGAGTTGTTGGCCGAGGTCTAGTTGAACCAGGTGAAATTGAGCCAGGAAAACCACAGCTACGGCCTGGTAAAGGCTGGTGCCATCCATATTTACGGTGGCCCCTATGGGTAATACAAAGCTGCTGATCTTGGGATCTACTTTCAGATTTTGCTCTACACACTCAAAGGTTACTGGCAGCGTAGCGGCGCTGGAACTGGTAGAGAAGGCGAGGGTATGTGCAGGGGTCATCCCTCTAAGAAAATCCTTGTATTTTATTTTTCGGGTAATGATTTGGACGGCTACCGGGTAGACCATAAACAATAAAATGGCCAGGCCTGCAACTACACAAAGGCTGTACCAGCCCAAACCCTTGAATATTTCAATGACTTTTTCCGGCTGGTCTCCCGCGATACGGCTGATGGTGCCCGCCAATAAAGCAAATACAAAAAAGGGCGCTGCTTGCATGATCACCTCTACCATTTTTAAAAACACCCCATTGATGCTGGCAACCAGCAGCCGTATGGGTTGGGTTTGGTCCTGGGGCAACAGCAATAAACATATTCCAAAAAGGAGGGCAAAAAGAATCACCTGCAGCATCTTCCCGTTATCGGACAGGGAGTTAAAAATATTGGACGGAACCATATCAACCAACACTTGCAAAGGGCCGGCTTCTTTTACCTTTTGTGCGCTGCCGATTTTTTCTGATAGGGAGGCATCCGACGCTTCAGTTTGTAGCGATTTTGCCATACGTGCCAACCTGGCTTTGTTTTCAGGAAGACAACTGTAACATTTTCCATCCTTTACCTTGAGGCCCTCCTGTTGGGCCCACAATTCGTATTTGATTCGGTTGTCCAGGCGGGTTTCCCTATCCATAGATTTACCCGGGCCGACCATGTTGACGATCGCCAATCCTATGGATACCGCGCATACGGTGGTCAGCAGATACCATCCCAGTGTTTTGAGCCCAATTTTTCCCAGGGAAGAAGCGTCTCCCATACTGGCGATGCCGCTGATGATAGAGAATAGTACCAGCGGTACTGCTATGAGTTTGAGTAGATTGATAAAAATGGTTCCAAAAGGGTCAATCCATTTTAACGTAAAGTCAGATAAACCGGTAAAGCTGGCCACTACGGCCCAGATAATTCCCAGGACCAGGCCTATGATGATTTTCCAGTGGAGCGCAAGTTTCCTCTTTTTCATGGAGTTTTTTTCGCTGAGTAAATAAGTTTAGTTAGATAAATATAATGTGGTGGATGAAAGATAAAGCGACAAGGTAAAAACAAAATGGTTCCTATCCGCTTAAAATGGAGGTAATCTGTAAATCAGAGAAAAATTATTGTTTTCCTGGCAAGAATAAAAACCGTGGCTGCACCAGCAAAATAAACAGCCGTTGGTGAGGCTAACGCTTCAGAGGCAGGCGCAAAACCCACTGCGGCGCCCTGGATGGAGAACACCCAAAGGGTAAAGTTTC
>JBDSOE010000011.1:0-3858 GCA_039915005.1 Ginsengibacter sp. | reverse complement strand
TTCTTTTGGCAGGATCAATCCTTTGAATCCTTCTTTTCGCGCCTGAATGGCGATTGGCAACGCACCTTTTATAGGACGCACGGCTCCGTCCAAACTTAGTTCGCCCATGATCACATAATCCGTTAATTTTTCAGCATTTTCAAGTTGTTCACTCGCACCCAGCGTAGCCATTGCAATTGGCAAATCAAACGCGGTACCGCTTTTTCGGATATCAGCCGGTGCAAGATTTACAACAACTTTTATCCTGGGGAAATGATAACCGTTTGCTTTGATGGCACTTTCCATCCGTTCAAGACTTTCTTTAACCGCACTGTCAGCGAGACCTACAATCGAAGTGAATTTTCCCGAACTCACATTTACTTCCACTGTGATGGTGATTGCTTCAACTCCATAAACAGCGCTGCCGAAAGTTTTGACTAACATGTATGAAAATATTAGTTATGAAATTAATGAAAATTTCAGGATAGCTGCTATCAATTATTTAAGCTGGAAATCTTTGAAAGAATCTTGATCGGATTAACTTTATAAACCTTCTAATAATTCGATTACCTTTTCTCTTTTTAGAATTAAATAACCCAGACGGTCATTGCTCACGCCTTCTTTTAAGTGGTAATTAAAAATTAATTTTTCATCGGTAACCTTTGTTTCGAAATATTTGAAATCTATATTTGGAAAACTTTTTAAGTTTTCACTTATTTCATACAGATGTGTGGATAGAATAAATAAAGAATGTTTAATTTTAATTAAGCCCTCGATGACGACTGTACTGCATTTCATCGCATCCTGAACATTAGTTCCTTTAAATAATTCATCAATTAATATCAACCATTTTCTCCCATCGTTTACTTTTATAATCGTCTTTTTTACCCGTTGTACTTCATTGTAAAAGAAGCTTTCACCTTTCGAAATATTATCTTCCACATTGATATTGCTGAGTAAACCGTCAAACAAAGAAAGCTCCATATTTTCTGCTGGAACGCCCATCCCGATATGGGCCATGAAAACGGCACTTCCAACTGCTTTAATAAAAGTGCTTTTGCCTGCCATGTTAGCGCCGGTGAGAAAAATAAAGTTATGACTTTGGTTCAATTCTACATCGTACGCCACAGGATCATGCAATAAAATGTGGTATAATTTTTTTGCATTCAGAACCGGTTCATCAGAAGTAATAAAAACAGGAAAAGACAAATTAAATTGTTTTACTGCTACAGCCATTCCATACCAGGCATCTAATTGGGAATAAATATCAATAAGTTCTAAAAAATTTTGTTTGAAATGATAACGAACATAATAAGCAAATGCAAGCATTTCGGGATTCGAAAAATCTGATAATTTTTCTTTACTGAATATATTCCGGAACTGATGTCTTTCAATGAGTACATACGCTTTTTGCAAAATCTTTTTTAGGCTTTGTGGCGTTTCATCATTTAAAAAGACGTTTAGAATTTGCTTCATTCCTTTTATGAAATCGAAGGCATGACCCATCGAATATTTTATTAAAGAAAAATCAGGGCCATGCAGAATTTTATACAAATAAGCTGTGATCAGCGTAGGTCTTGACGGCGGCTCGTCGATCGAAGATTCGTAAAATTTATGAATCATCATTACAGATCCATTACTTACTATAAACGGCCACTGATCAACTTTTTCTAAGATTAACTGTAGCGTTTTCTGAACGTCTATTATCGAATTGATATCATTGAGTGACCGATTGAAAATCTGCCGAAGTTTCTCGCGACCGCCGGTTGTTCTGGTTAAATTTAATTTACTAAATACCGAAAATTCATCTTCATAATTGAAAATGGACAGATCATTTAAAGTCGTTTTGTCTGTTTCCATCTTTGATTCATTCTTTAATTGGTGAAAGGTAAAAAGAATTCGAGCTTTTATTTCTCAAAATGAATTCTTTGCCCTTTTACAGATTCATCCCAAATGGTTTTTCCATAATCCAAATTTTGAAAAACACAATTCCCATTTATAAAAGTATGCGTAATTGCTGCTGGAAAAGTTACACAAGCTAAAGGACTCCAGCCACATTTATATAAAAGATTTTCTTTTTTTACTGTGGTTGTTTTATTGAGGTCAGCGATAACCAGATCAGCAAAATAACCTTCACGAATGTAACCCCGATCTTTTATTTGGAAACAATCGGCAACTGCGTGGCTCATTTTTTCTGCAATTTTTTCCAGGGATATTCTTCCTTCCTGATGATGAAATAACATCATCAATAAAGAATGTTGAACCAAAGGCAAACCCGAACGGGCGTTTTCATATGGAGGGAGTTTTTCTTCGAACGTGTGAGGCGCATGATCTGAGGCAATTACGTCCAAACGGTTGTCCAGTAATGCTTTCCAGAGAGCTTCCTTATTTTTAGCCTCTTTTATTGCGGGATTACATTTTATCAGATAGCCTGATTTTTCATAATCATTTGCCGTAAAATGGAGGTGATGAACACAAACTTCTGCAGTGATTCTTTTTTCCTGAAGTGGAATTTTATTGGTAAAAAGTTCCAATTCTTTTTCTGTCGTTATATGCAAAATGTGTAAACGGCTGTTGTACTTTTTTGCGAGAGAAACCGCGAATGAAGAAGAAGCGTAACAGGCTTGCTCATCCCGGATTACCGGATGATCGGCAGGATCAAGATTAGGCTTTAGGATTTTTAAATTGGCATAATTCTTCCTGATAATTTTTTCATCTTCGCAGTGTGTGGCAATCAATAATTCGCTTTCACTAAATATTTTATGCAGAGCAGGCTCACTGTCAACCAACATATTTCCCGTGCTTGAGCCCATGAAAATTTTGACGCCACAAACGTCTTTTTTCCTTTTATTCATTTTTAAGACCTCATCCGCATTGGTATTACTGACTCCCATGAAAAATGAATAATTTGCCAGAGAGTTTTTCTCTCCAATCTTATATTTTTCTTCAAGCAGCTCCTCTGTAAGCGCGTTGGGTATTGTGTTTGGCATTTCCATAAAAGAAGTAACACCACCCGCCACTGCAGCTTTGCTTTCTGTGTAAATGGTTGCTTTATGTGTTAATCCAGGCTCACGAAAATGAACCTGGTCGTCAATAACGCCGGGGAATAAATATCTCCCTTCCGCATCGATTTCAGTTACTTTTTCTTTTATTTCAAATCCGTTTCCGATTCTTTCTATACGTCCGTTTTTTATGTAAACATCTTTCGTAGAAATATTATTTTCATTGACTACGGATATCTGTTTAAAAAGATAATTTTGCATATCTTGAATTTAAATATTTAATAACCAGCTTTATGCAAATTAAAAAAAGTGTTATTACTATGGCGGTATTTTTTTATCCGTTATATATTTTTGCTCAAACAACCTATCTGCCTGAAGGCTCAAAAGAGTATCAGTTTATTGATCGTCTTGAGATAAAACAAGGCCAACTTTCTGACCTTAATTTCTCGGGCCTGAAACCATACAGCAGGAAATCTGTTGTTGAAGAAGCTGAGTATGTTGACAGCTTAAACTCAAAACCATCTTCACTTACAGGAAATGGGGAAAGTGAAAAAACTAAAATAAATCTGACCTCTGTTGATCACTATAATATGCATTCTTTGTTGATGAACAATTCAGAATGGTATACAGGCTCTAAAGAAAGTTTTTTGAGCAAGAACCCGATACTGAAAACTTTTTATGGTACCAAGCCAAATCTTTTGGAAGTAAACACGAAAGATTTTTTTCTTGCCATAAACCCCGTTATTAATTTTCAGGTTGGTGCGGAATCGGGAAATTCGCAAAGTATTTACTATAACAAACGCGGCCTTACGTTGCGTTGCAGAATCGCTAATAAAATTGGATTTTCCACCACCATCACTGATAACCAGGAACGCGG
>JBDSOE010000259.1:0-4021 GCA_039915005.1 Ginsengibacter sp. | reverse complement strand
TTCATGCGCTACGTTCAAATTGATACGCAAAGCGATCCTCAAAGCGGCAAACATCCATCAACAGAAAAACAAAAAGATCTCAGCAAAATTCTTGTTCAGGAATTAAAGTCAATCGGAATTGCTGATGCTGAAATGGATACTCACGGTTATGTGTATGCTACAATTTCTTCCAACACCAAAAAGAAGGTTCCGGTAATTTGTTTTTGCAGTCATGTGGATACGGCGCCGGATTGCAGCGGTACCAACGTAAAGCCAATTCTTCATAAAAATTATGATGGAGAAGATATTGTGTTGCCAGATGATACAACTCAGGTGTTATCCACTGTTAATCATCCTTATTTAAAGGAACATATTGGCCACGATGTTATTACTGCGAGCGGCAATACACTCCTTGGCGCTGATGACAAAAGCGGTGTGGCCGCCATTATGCAGGCCGCAGAATATTTGATGAATCATCCTGAAATAAAACATGGAGGAATAAAAATATTATTTACACCTGATGAAGAAATAGGTGAGGGAACAGTGATGCTGGATATGCAGAAATTAGGCGCTCAATTTGGTTATACATTAGACGGAGGTGAAGCAGGAAGTTTGGAAGATGAAACCTTCAGCGCTGATGGGGCAAAAATTATAATAAATGGAGTAATTGCCCACCCGGGTTATGCAAAAAATAAATTGGTGAATGCGCTAAAGATTGGTGGGGAAATTTTACACGCATTGCCTATGGGAGAATGGGCGCCGGAGGCCACTGAGAAAAAAGAAGGTTTTGTTCATCCCACCCGCTTTGAAGGGATTGCAGAAAAGGCAACGCTTGAATTTATTGTAAGAGATTTTGACGATGAAAAATTAAAACAACATGGCGAAAGATTGAAAAAAATTGCAGAGGAGATAGTGGGTCATTATTTGGGCGCTTCCTTAGAATTTTCTATTCATGAACAATACCGCAACATGAAAAAAGTTCTTGATAAAAATCCACAGGTAACGGCCTATGCTGCGGAAGCCATCAATCGGGCGGGGCTTGATGTGGCCACGGAAAGTATTCGCGGAGGTACGGATGGCAGCAGGCTGAGTTATATTGGATTGCCGTGCCCTAATTTGTTTACCGGTATGCAGGGCATTCATTCCAAACAAGAATGGATAGGCGTAAATGATATGGCAAAAGCCGCGGAAGTGATTGTGCATATAAGTATAATCTGGGAAGAAAGGCAGGCTGAATAATTTTATAGAAATTTATAATTCCATTTAGGACCTGTGAAACTCCAGAATACACTTAATGCTTACCTTCGCAGTTAAACAAAATAAATAGTATGAAAAGGTTTTTGGCAATCCTGTTTTTGGTAATTATTGTTGTTGGCGCGTGGTGGTTATTCTTCAAAACAGACAAACCCAATTCCCCTTTAAATGATAAGCAAGAAGCTTTAACAGTAAAAAAACATTCAGAGGCATTCAACTCAGGTATTTCAGATGCCGTTAACGCTTATCTCCAAATGAAGAGCGCGTTTGTGGACGGTGACACTCTGAATGTTAAAACAAATGCCACTCAATTTCTTTCGGCAATGGACAGCATACACCTTGACGAGCTTCAAAAAGATGATGCCCAGATATTGGCTGCCGCGCAGCAATTGCTAAGTGATATAAAAGCCAATGCCAAACCTATTTTACAGGAAACTGATCTTACACAAATGCGCCAGGATTTTCGCATGGTCTCCGAGAACTTATATCCTTTTTTAAAAACGATTGGCTATGAAGGAGAAAAATTGTACTGGCAAAATTGCCCAATGGCCTTTGGTGAAAATGAAGCGAACTGGTTAAGCAATACCAGCGAGATCATTAATCCATACCTGGGAAAAAATCATCCGGAATATAAATCGGCCATGCTACATTGCGGAGAAACCAAAGACTCCCTTTTTATAAAATAATTCAATCCTTTTTATCTCTCAGTAATGACTGGTAGAGACGCGATGTATCGCGTCTCTACTGCAAAGAATGATTCCCCTGCAATCCACCTGTGTGGATGCATAATATTTTTGATCCGGGAGAAAAATAATCTTTCTTTATCAAATCGAAAACGCCGTACATCATTTTACCGGTATAAACGAAATCCAGTGGTATAGCTTGTTGTGCGTAGAAGGCATTGATGAAAGAAATTAAATCATCGGTTCTTTTTGCGTAGCCGCCAAAATGATAATCAGTTATAAAGGAAAATTTGTGGTCAGTATTTACTCTTAATTCTTTCAATCTGTCGTGCAGGTCATTCAAGTTTTTTAAAACGCTTATGCCCACGATTTCGGTTTCCTTTTCAGAACCGTTGATGATGCCGGCGAAAGTAGTAGCGGTACCCACTGCAAGGCATACGTGCGTAAACTGCTGATCTTTAAAAAAACGGGTTATTAGTGCGGCGCCTTCGGCGCCCATTAGCGAAAACCCTCCTTCGGGAATTAAAACACCTTCACCGTATTTTTGCTTTATAGAAATAAGAAAATCTTTTTCTTTAATTTCTTTAAAAGAAGTACGACTTAAAAATTCTAATTGCATTTCCTGTTCCAAGCAAAATAAAAGAGTGGAAGAAAGAACTTTAGCTTTTTCACCGCGGACAAAACCGATACTTTTTAATCCCATTCTTTTGCAGGCAAATGCTGTGGCAGCAAGATGGTTGGAATAGGCGCCGCCAAAAGTAATTACCGTTTTCTGTAATGACTTTTTGGCTTCTTCTAAAAAATAAAAGAGCTTAAAAATTTTATTTCCTGAAATAATGGGATGGATCTCATCCAGCCGCAGCATAGAAATTCCGATGTTTTTTTCTTCTGCTATATCGTCTTTAATTCCACAAATATTTGGCTTGTTAAAAACAATCTCTTCCGACAGTTGATTTAGAAACGATTGGGGCATAAAACTTTCTTGCTTATTTTCGCAGCAATTTAAACAAAGCAATTTTTTTTTAAACATTAATAATAAAAAATGAAACCTACACTTTTGATTTTGGCGGCGGGCATGGGAAGCCGCTACGGTGGTATTAAGCAAATGGATTCTTTTGGGCCTTCCGGGGAAACGATCATTGACTATTCTATATTAGATGCCATCAGCAGCGGGTTTGGAAAGATTGTTTTTATCATCCGGGAAAGCTTTGCGCAAGAGTTTAAAGATTTATTTGAACCAAAACTAAAAGGAAAAATAGAAACAGAATATGTGATGCAGGAAATGGATTCTTTTCTTGATGGATTCCAGGTACCTGCCGGGCGTACCAAACCGTGGGGCACTGCCCACGCAGTTTTATGTGCAAGAGAAGTGATCCACGAGCCCTTTGCTGTAATTAACGCGGACGACTTTTATGGAAGAGATGCGTTTGACAAAGCCGTAAAATTTTTAAAGACGGAAGTTTCTCCTGAAGAATATTGTATTATTGGTTATCAACTTTCCAACACGCTTTCAAAGAATGGTACGGTTAGCCGTGGCGTATGCCAGGTAGATGAAAATAATAATCTCGTAAGTATTGTGGAACGGACCAAGATTTTTCCTGAAGAAGATAAGATCTATTATATAGAAAACTCAATGAGAGTGGCAGTTCCCCCCGCTACGCCCGTCAGCATGAATTTCTGGGGATTTGATCCAAACGTTTTTGAATTTATTCAAAATTTATTCAAAAAGTTTTTAGAGGAACATGCTAATGATCCCAAGGCAGAATTTTTTATTCCTTTAATCGGGGATGCATTTATTCATGCGGGGAAGGGAGAAATAAAAGTGATTCCTACTCTTGCGCAGTGGTTTGGAGTTACTTATAAAGATGATGCCCCTTTTGTAAAAGAAAGTATCTGGGATCTAGTTAAGAAAGTGGAGTATTCGGAGGATATATGGAGCTGATAAGATTTCCCGAATTAATAATTAGGAATTAGGAATGATGAAATGTGAGTAATGAATTATGACCTAAACTGAGAAAATTTTTTTGAAAAATTTCCTTTAAGATAAAAATCAGAAAAACCTTCTTGTTTTTTTTAAAAATTATGAGTTGTGAATTTATTGCACA
>JBDSOE010000229.1:0-15583 GCA_039915005.1 Ginsengibacter sp. | reverse complement strand
CAAATTCTCATACTCATCATCTGAAACAATGCGGTACCTTTTATTTTCTATGGTGGTAAGTTAGGATTTCATAATCTTTGTTTGACAACAAATATAATCTGAGAAACCAGCCTTCAGTTTCAAAAATTAGAAGTTGTAAACCTATGATTTAAAATTAAGGAAGGAAAAGGAAGGAAGGATTACACCTGGTGCAAAATATTCTGATTCTTGGTTGGCAACAAAGAATGTCCCATCAGATATTCATCTACTTTCCTGGCACACTCTCTTCCTTCGGAAATGGCCCACACAACTAATGACTGGCCACGACGCATATCACCGGCAGTAAATACTTTTGAAATATTAGTGTGAAATTCTTTTTCAGTTGCCTTTATATTTCCCCTCTGATCCAGTTCAATATCAAGCTGATTTAATAAACCTTCATGTTGGGGATGAACAAAACCCATAGCAAAGAAAGCCCGTTCACAGGGAATTTCTTTTTCACTTCCGGGGACTTCTACAAATTGCGCCGGCTTATTTTCTTCTGAGAACTTCCACTGCAGATCTACTATTTTAAGCGCTTTCAGGTTCCCGTTTTCATCGCCTATGAATTCTTTTGTAGCAATGGCCCAATTACGTTTAGCACCTTCCTCGTGAGAACTGGTTGTTTTTAAGATCATGGGGTAAGTAGGCCACGGCATGTATGGAGTGCGGCTTTTCGGAGGCATCGGCATCAATTCAAATTGCGTTATAGACAATGCTTTCTGACGGTTAGAAGTTCCCACACAATCACTACCTGTATCTCCCCCACCAATTACCACTACATTTTTGCCGGTAGCAAGAATATTTTCTTCTATTACTTTCTTATCAGATACTCTTCTATTTTGCTGTTTTAAAAAATCCATAGCAAAATGAATTCCTTTCAATTCTCTGCCCGGAATGTTCAAATCTCTTGGGATGGTGGACCCGCCCGCCAACACAATAGCATGGTATTCCCTCAACAGGTCATTAATGCTGATATTGACTCCTACATTGGCATTGCACCTGATTTCAACACCTTCTTCTTTCATTATGTTTATTATTCTTTCCACTACCCATTTTTCTAATTTAAAATCGGGTATGCCATACCGTAATAATCCTCCAGGCTCATCATCTCTTTCAAAGAGAGTTACATGATGGCCTGCCGAATTTAACTGTGTGGCCGCAGCCATTCCTGCCGGTCCTGATCCAATAATCGCGATCTTTTTTCCGGTTCTGATAGCAGGGATTTTTGGTTGCACGTATCCATTTTCGAATGCAATTTCTATGATGTGTTTTTCTATTTCTTCAATAGTAATTGCTGGCTGATTAATTCCTAAAACGCATGATGTTTCGCAGGGAGCCGGACAAATACGGCCCGTAAATTCAGGGAAATTATTGGTGGAAGAAAGTATTTCATAAGCCTCTTTATAGCTTTTACGGTAAACCGCATCGTTAAATTCCGGAATGAGATTCCCTACCGGGCATCCATCATGGCAAAAAGGAGTGCCGCAATCCATGCACCTCGATGACTGCTCATTTAATTTTTGTTCCGGAAACCTATTTATAAATTCTTTAGAATCATTGACCCTTTCCTGCGATGGCCGCCTTTCAGGAAGTTCTCTTGTAAATTCTAAAAATCCGGTTATTTTTCCCATATAATTTTAAATTTTTATAGCGCCAATTTCATTTTTTATAACATAAACTTATAGCACTAATTACGCTAAATCTTTCTCCATTTTAATTCGTGTTTTTAGTGACCAAAATTCGTGTTTTACTGCTTTTCAATTCGTGCTAAAAATTCGTATTTTATTTTGTGTGGTATTTTTCTTCACTCACAAAAACTTGTGCAATCGTTGCTATATTTTGTCCGTAGAAATCTGTGTGATCTGAGGCTTATTATTTTCAGTCAAAACTTTCTTATAATCTTTGGGGAATATTTTTACAAAGTTTTTTAACTGGTTGTCAAAATCATTTAAAATAAATTTAGCTACAGAACTTTCAGTTGCCTCAAATTGTTTAGTAATCATTTCATGTAAAAAACTTTCGTCGGATTCTTCTAACGGATCAAGGTCAACCATTTCTTTGTTGCATAATGCTTCAAAATTGTGCTGCACATCATACACGTAAGCAATGCCTCCGCTCATACCTGCGGCAAAATTTCTTCCCGTCTTGCCAAGAATAACAGCCCTCCCACCAGTCATATATTCACAGCCGTGATCACCAACTCCTTCTACTACCACGTTGGCACCGGAATTTCGTACACAAAAACGTTCGCCTGCTTTTCCACGAATAAACGCTTCGCCTGAAGTAGCACCATAAAAAGCCACATTCCCGATAATGATATTTTTTTCAGCAATAAAGCCCGCATCCCTGGAAGGATAAATAATTATTTTTGCACCACTTAATCCTTTAGCAAAATAATCATTCGCATCGCCTTCCAGTTCCATGGTAATACCTTTCGCACTAAATGCCGCAAAGCTTTGCCCTGCAGTACCATTGAACTTGAAGTGAATGGTATCATCAGGCAAGCCCTGTGCTTTGTACTTTTTAGATATTTCATTTGATAAAATAGTTCCAATGGTTCTGTCTCTATTGGTAATATTGAAGGATGCAGTTACCTTTTGATTTTGATTCAGCGCCGGTTGGGCTATTTCTAATAATTTCCAATCCAGAACGTCTTTCAATCCATGATCCTGTTCTTCTGATCTGTACAAAAGGGTATTCATTGATACAGGTTCTTTAAACAATATAGGAGAAAGATCCAATTTGCTAAATTTCCAATTGTCAATATTTTCCCGTCTCTCTAAGTAATCCGCCTGACCAACCATTTCGTTGATAGTCCTGAATCCAAGCTCAGCCATGATCTCTCTTAATTCCTGTGTTAAAAATTTAAAGAGATTTACCACATGGTCTGCATCTCCGGTAAAACGTTTTCTTAACACAGGGTCTTGTGTTGCCACTCCTACCGGGCAGGTATTTAAATGACATTTGCGCATCATAATGCAGCCTTCCACAATCAACGCAGCAGTTGCCACTCCCCATTCCTCAGCGCCTAATAAAGTTGCAATAGCAATATCACGACCGGTTTTTAATTGTCCGTCTGTTTGTACCACCACCCGGTTGCGTAATTTATTTTTGACTAAGGTTTGATGTGTTTCTGCCAGCCCTAATTCCCAGGGCAAACCTGCATGTTTAATGGAACTCATTGCCGATGCCCCCGTTCCGCCATCATGGCCGGAAATTAGAACCACGTCTGCTTTTGCTTTTGTAACGCCCGCAGCGATAGTTCCTACACCGGCTTTGGAAACTAATTTTACATTTATTCTTGCATTTCTATTGGCATTCTTCAAATCAAAAATTAACTGTGCCAGGTCTTCAATAGAATAAATATCGTGATGCGGCGGCGGCGAGATCAATCCAACACCGGGAGTAGCATGACGTACTTTTCCAATCCAATCATCTACTTTAAAACCGGGCAATTGCCCGCCCTCTCCGGGTTTGGCGCCCTGCGCCATTTTTATTTGCAAGTCATCCGCTTCGCTTAAATACCAACTGGTAACTCCAAATCTTGCAGAAGCCACTTGTTTAATAGCACTTCGCATAGAATCTCCATTAGGTAATTTTTCAAACCTTCTTTCATCTTCTCCCCCTTCGCCGGTATTGCTTTTGCCACCAAGCCGGTTCATGGCAATAGCGAGAGTGGTATGGGCTTCCCATGAAATAGAACCAAACGACATAGCGCCTGTAGCAAATCTTTTATAAATATTCTCTGCCGGTTCCACTTCATCAATTGAGATGGATGGCTGATTCTTTTTAAATTGAAAAAGACTTCTTAATGTTACTGCTTTTTCACTTTGATCATTTACGGCTTTGGAGTATTTTTTGAAAATACTATAGTTATTCATCCTTGTAGAATGCTGCAGCAAATGAATGGTGATAGGGTTAAACAAATGCGCTTCGCCTTTGCGCTTCCACTTATAAAGGCCGCCCACAGTGAGGCGATCGAATGGGATATCTTTTTTGCTAAAAGAAAATGAATGTTTTACTAAAGTTTCTTTTGCAATTTCATCAAGTCCCATGCCTTCAATCCGAGAAGTAGCGCCTGTGAAATATTTATCAATCACTGATTTATTAATACCCAGTATTTCAAAAATTTGTGCCCCCTGGTAAGATTGAAAAGTGGAGATTCCCATCTTTGAAAACACTTTCAACAAGCCGTCATTAATTGCTTTTTTATAATTTTTCTTGAGTGCATTTGAATCTAATTCAGTTCCTAATTTACCCTGGATTCTCAAATCGCGTATGGTTGAAAGTGCCAGGTATGGATTAATAGCTGTGGCGCCAAACCCGATCAGGCAGGCTAAATGATGTACTTCCCAAACATCACCAGCTTCAATAATAAGCCCGACTTGCCCACGCAAACCTTTTTTGATAAGATGATGATGCACTGCCGAAGTTGCCAATAAAGAAGGAATAGCTGCGTGCTCAGAATCAATCGCCCTGTCGGATAAGATCAATACTTCAAAACCATCCTCCACCGCCTCAGCAGCATAGCGGCATAAGCGCTCAATACCCCTTTGCATAGAGCCGGGTTTGCCATCGGCCATAAAATAAGTTTGCAAAGTATGCGCCTGGAAAATTCCGGTATCAATACTTCTTATTTTTTCTAATTCTGTATTGGAAAGTACCGGATGTGTTAAAGCAACCGTATGACATGATAGCGGATCATCTTCCAGTAAATTCCCATTGTTGCCCACAAACGTGGCGAGCGACATTACCAGTTTTTCTCTGATAGGATCTATCGGGGGATTGGTTACCTGCGCAAAAAGCTGTTTAAAATAACTACTTAGATGCTGTGGCTCATTGCTCAAAATGGCCAATGGGGCATCATTACCCATAGACCCGATGGGCTCTTTGCCATGGAGTGCCATGGGTGAAATTAAAAGTTCCAGATCTTCCGTGGAATAACCAAAAGCTTTCTGATATTTAAAGATCTGTTCGTGTTCCAGGTGGGTAAACATTACGCGTGGAGCGGGCAATTCTTCCAACCGGATCTTGTATTTGTTAAGCCACTCACTGTAAGGTTTCTGAGAACAAATTTTTTGTTTTATTTCTTCATCACTTATAATTCTTCCTTCTTCCAGATCCACTACAAACATTTTTCCTGGTTGCAATCTTCCTTTTTCCTTTATCAGTTTGGGATCAATGGGAAGTACTCCGGTTTCTGAAGCCATTATCACTCTGTCATCTGTTGTAACGCAATACCTTGAAGGCCGCAAACCATTTCTGTCTAAAGTAGCGCCTATTATTTTTCCATCCGTAAACGAAATAGAGGCAGGCCCGTCCCAGGGTTCCATGAACGAAGCGTGAAATTCGTAGAATGCTTTTTTCACCGGATCCATTTGTTCGTTGCCATCCCAGGCTTCAGGAATCAACATCATCATTACGTGCGGCAGAGAACGTCCACATAAAGCAAGTAGTTCAATCATGTTGTCCAGGCAGGCAGAATCTGATTGCCCCGGTTCTACAATTGGCAACACCATTTCCATTTCCTCTTTACTGAAGAATTGCGAAACAAAATTTCTTTCACTGGTACTAAGCCAGTTCAAATTCCCCTGCAAAGTATTGATCTCACCATTATGTGCGATATAGCGAAAAGGCTGAGCCAGTTTCCAGGATGGGAAAGTATTTGTTGCAAAACGTGAATGAATGAGACCAAAAGCAGATACAATTTTTTTATTGCTCAGATCGGGAAAATATCCGCGAAGCTGAAGGCTGGTAAGCTGTCCTTTATAAATGATTGTTTTATAAGAAAGCGATGCCACGTAAAAACCAATAGCATCTTTTTTTACCGTATTATTTATTGTTTGGGTTGCATAATTTTTTAATACAAATAATTTTCTTTCAAAGTCATCAGGCTTATTAATGTGATCGGGGCAGGCAACAAACACCTGTTCCATTTCGGGCTCCACAGACAAGGCAGAACGGCCAATATCAGTAGTGTTTACGGGCACTCTGCGATAGCCCATAATTTCCAGGCCAAGCGTTTCTGCGCAGCGATTGAATATATCACGGCATTCTTCCCTTAACCGGATTTCTTTTGGAAAAAACAAAACACCCACTCCATACTTACTATAAGCAGGCAGGTGAATGCCTAATTTTAAACATTCATCAAAGAAAAATTCGTGAGGTGTTTGAATAAGAATTCCTGCGCCATCACCTGTATTCATCTCGCAACCGCTTGCCCCGCGGTGCTCCATGTTTTCGAGAATGGTTAATGCGTCAGAAACAATTTGGTGGTTTTTATTGCTTTTGATGTTAGCGACAAAACCTATTCCACATGAATCATGTTCAAATTCCGATGAGTATAAACCTGTAGTTGCCATTTATAATTAATAATGAAATGATGAAACGTTACCAACCCTTCAGCGACAGTCATTTGCTTTCCATGTAAAAATAAGTGAAAACGCATCCTATCGAAAGTATTTCGTAACCTTCGGAATATAAAATTAAATATGAGCCTTTTTTACAGCGGGCAAAGACGGGTATTTTCCTTTAAATACAGTAGGGCAAAGGGTTACACACCCTATTCCTTACAATGTCCAACAATAGCAAATGCCACTTTAAAGAGAAGGATTCGCCCATGCTATAAATAGCATTTAGAATTATCCTCTAATTTGCAACACTCTTAATAATGACACACTCAATTATCTTATTAAAGTAACAGTTCCTTTTTTGTAAAGCTTTTCGCCCTTATCACACAGCGCTTCCACATAATAAACAAATACAGAAGTGGTTTGGTCCATGTTATGGATTCTGCCGTTCCATCCAAACGCTTTGTCATTTGGCAGAAAATTTCTTCTCTCAAAAACAAGTCTTCCAAAACGATCGTAAATTGAAAACCTTGCGATAGATTTTATGCCGCGTGCCAATGGATAAAAGTAGTCGTTAAGATTATCATTGTTTGGCGTAAAAGCATTTGGAACCAGTAAGTTGGCATCTTTACATTCTATAAAAATATTTATAGAGTCTTTCGCCACACATCCACTGTCCGAAATTACTTCTATCAAATAAGAGGCAGAGGAAGACGCTATTCCATTCGGATTGGGGCACGTGCGGCACGATAATAAATTAGAAGGAGTCCAGGTGTATGACGCTATATTATTACTGTACAAAGGATTTAATGAATAACTAAAATTATAAGGATACGTCTGATCGGGCCCTGCATCCACAGTGGGCAGACTTTTTACATGTACCGTAATATCTGTGCTGCTTGTAAAGCATCCTACAGAATCAGTGAGCGTTGCTGTATAAGTGGTGGTTTCCCTTGGGAAAGCGATCGGTCCATAATTATTTGAATTTGATAAACCGACTGATGGAGACCATACTATTTCTTTCATTGCCGGATCCACATTTAGCTGAACGCTATCATTGAGACATAAAAAAATATCACTTGCTAAAGGCGTAGCTACAAAACGGGGAAATACTTTTACAAAAGCGCTATCTCTGGAAATACAGCCAAAGCGGCTTGTAGCGGTTACCAAATAATCTGTGGTTACAGAAGGATTGGCAACCACCGTATCGCATGTGGCGCATGATAAACTTCCGGCCGGTGACCAGGTTATATTTTCATTATGAAAAGCAAAAAGTGTATCCGCCTCGCCTGCACACAAGGTATCAAGGCCCGGAACAACAAGTAAGAAAGGCAGCGGATTAACCGTAACGGGCTTTACAAGGCTATCGTAACAACCATTTTTATCAATGCCGAATAATTTTACATTATACCTTCCTGCCCGGCTATACATATACGGCTCCGGCTGATAGGTGCTGTCGTTTACAACACCGGTTCCAAAATTCCAGTACCATAGACTTACAGAATCCTCCGGTAAATAGGGTTTGGAAGCATTGACAACATTGAATGAATCATTGAAACAAACTGAAGCAGGCGCCGTAAAAGCAAGCGCAGGGCCTCTTACCAGGATTTTATGATCCAGAAAAATGGTATCACTGCAATATTGCGCACCTCCATTTATGATAACGTAATTATTGAAATCGCCAAAAATATCCGCTTTTATACTCAAAGAAGAATCCGTAAGAGCGGATGTTTGTTTGCCCACAATATGCCACGTATAAGTTGCCGCAGGATTAGCATAATTGTTCACTGTAGAAAAACGGGTAGTTGTATTTCTGCAAATGGAAGAATCATTATTTACCAAAGATGGATCCGAAGTATAAATAGTTCTGGTATAGGTATCGGTGCAACCCGTAACACTGTCAGTAACGGTAAGGGTGGTAACAAAGGAACCGGAGGAAGGAAACGTATGCACCGCGTTAGGTGTGTTTACCACCGGCGAGCCATCACCAAAATTCCATACAATACTGGAGAGGTTTCCCTGGCTCGTGTTAGTAAAAGAAAATGTTTTTTTATCAATGCAACTATTTGAATAAACATAAGACGCAATAACGCCTACCACATCAATTTGAAAAGTTTGTGAAATACCATTGCAACCATTGTAGGAAGGGGTAACTGTAATGTTCTTAGTGCCCAACGTTGCATATTTATGCCGGGTGATAGTATCTGAAACAGTAGCTGTAATGCCATCTCCAAAATTCCAATAATAACTGTTGGCATCGGTAGCTTTTGAAACAAGCACCGCTGCATCCGATCCGCATATAACTGCTTTAACCGGATAAGCAATATGATTAAAGGGCGGGGTGCCAAAGGCGATTCCGCTAAACTTATAAGTACTGCTACATCCTTCACTAGTAGTAATTGTTACTCCGGGTGAATAATTTCCGGCAGCATTATAAACATGATTAGTGGTATTAGCAGCGGTGTTAGTAATAACGCTTCCATCGCCAAAATCCCAGGCATAATTCGTTACAGCGCTATTGGCAGGAATCACGGCATTTGCCTTGAAATTTACATTCGCAGGAACACATCCTGACCTCGGCGACACGGTTCCGGTGATACTAGGATCTTGAACCTTAATAACAGTAGTATTATTATCGCTGCATCCTGATACATCTGTGGCTTTCAGCTTTACATTATAGACACCAAGACCCGTATAACCATGAGTAATCGTATTAGCGGTAGTAGTTTGAATACCCGATCCATCTCCAAAATCCCAATCATAAGCGGTAATATTTCCACTGCTTGTTGCTGCAAAATTGATAACGCCGGGTGTACAAATATAATTTCTATCGTAACCAATAGACGTGGTTACGGATGGATTAATAACAATCGTTTTAGTAACAGAAACCGTGTTTTGCATATAGATTACTATCAGCTTTACCGTGTACGTGCCGGGATTATTATAAACTATTTGAGGATTGGGGCTATTGCTAAATTCACCGTTTCCAAAAGTCCAGGCAAAACCCGCGGGGCTCCCGGTAGAGGTTTGGGTAAACTGTACAGAAGAAGGATTGCAAAATAAACCATCACTGGTTTGGTAATTAAAATCTACTGTCTGGGAGTTAGCAAGTATTGAGGAAATAAGTAAATAAATAAATACTATAGTATTCTTCATAAATTAAATAAATATTGGTTTGCAGTAGTTTATTCTTTAAGTCAAAAATGGAGCCAATCACATACCAACTGTTGACGCGAATGTATAATAAACCATGCACTAAAATTACGCCCAGCCATTAATTTTCTACATATCAACGGGGTTCTACCAAATTTATTTTATGAGAAGAAGTCCAATTATTTCACCCGTGTGGGAAGCTTACTTCCTAAGTTACCACACCAGCCGTCAAAACTACAGGAATGAAAGAATTTTTTTAATAACTAATTATCTTCAAATCCTTCATAGATTGCCCTAACAAAACCTCATTAAAAAATATTATTTTGAATGACGCTTCTCCAAAACGGAAACGATATCCTTCAATTCAAAATCTTTCGCTTTTAATAAAATTAAATAGTGAAACAAAAGATCAGCCGCTTCATTTTTAAATAAACCTTCATCATTGTCTTTTGCCTCTATCACTAACTCCACCGCTTCCTCTCCTACTTTCTGAGCAATCTTATTGATCCCTTTTTTAAACAAAGAACTTGTGTAAGACTGTTCCGTAGGATTTTGTTTTCTATCCGCTATTATGGTTTCCAGTTCATTCAAAAAATTGCCGGAAATATTTTTTTCATTGAAACACGTATCTGTTCCTGTATGGCAAACCGGGCCATCCGGATTGGCTTTAATTAAAAGAGTATCATTATCACAATCAGATTTTATGTCCACCAGGTGCAAATAGTTTTTACTGATTTCGCCTTTTGTCCATAGCCTGTTTTTACTTCTGCTAAAAAAAGTTACCCGCTTTATTTCCTGCGTTTTTTGCAAGGCTTCCTCATTCATAAAACCAAGCATTAACACCATGTTGGTAGTGGCATCCTGAACGATAACGGGAACCAGTCCATCGCTATATTTATCAAAATTGATTTGCATAATTTTTTAAATTTAAATTCTTATTGGAATATTTTGTACTTGTAAATATTTTTTTAAAGCCGGTATTTCAATTTCTTTATAATGAAAAATACTTGCTGCCAAAGCCGCATCTGCATTGGCTTCCGTGAATACTTCTTTAAAATGCTGCATCGTTCCCGCGCCGCCAGACGCAATTACCGGAACAGAAAGTAATCCAGATAATGCGGAAGTAATTTCCAAAGCAAAACCCGTTTTGGTGCCATCATTATTCATTGAAGTTAAAAGAATTTCACCCGCGCCAAGATCAACAGCCCGCTTTGCCCAGTCAATGGTTTTTGTATCTGTTTTGATTCTTCCGCCATTCAAATAAACATACCATTCGCCATCACTTTCTTTTTTAGTATCAATCGCCAGCACCACGCACTGGCTTCCAAATTCATTGGCTGCACGGGTAAGTAATTCCGGATCTTTATACGCTGCTGTATTCACAGAAATCTTATCGGCGCCATTTTGTAAAAGCTGCAGAATATTATCCACTGATGAAATGCCGCCACCAACGGTAAAGGGAATATTAATATTTGCGGCCAGTTTTTTTACCAATTCCACCAGCGTCTTTCTTTTTTCAATGGTGGCGGTGATGTCCAGAAAAACCAATTCATCAGCGCCCTGAAGAGAATAATATTTTGCCAGTTCCACCGGATCGCCGGCATCGCGGATATTTTCAAAATTGATTCCCTTAACAGTTCGTCCATCTTTAATATCAAGGCAGGGTATAATTCGTTTGGTAAGCATTTATAATTGAGCATTTATAGTTGAGAGTTCAGATAAAGTGATCTTCCCTTCGTAAATCGCTTTGCCAATAATGGCTCCGGTGCATCCTGTTTCCTTCAGCAAAATCACCTCTTCTATTCTGCTGACACCGCCACTGGATATTAAATGCAGGGTAGAAAATGTAGCTATAATCTTTTTATAAAGATCAAATGAAGGTCCCTTCATCATTCCATCTTTAGAAATATCGGTACAAAAAATATCCTGCGCTCCAATAGCAAGCATCTTACTGATAAATTCAAAAATATTAATGCCGCCATCTTCCAGCCATCCGCTGATCTTTATTTTTTCATTCAGTACATCCGCGCCAATTAATATTTTATCCGCACCAAATTCCATGATCCATTCTTCCACTATTCCCGGTTTTTTTACAGCAATACTTCCTAACGTAATTATAGATGCCCCGGCATTAAAAACACTATTGGCATCGTCAATGTTTTTGATACCGCCGCCAAAGTCAATGACCAGTTTTGTGGCAGATGCAATAGATTCCAGTACTTTTAAATTTTGAATGCTTCCTGCTTTAGCTCCGTCCAGATCTACTATATGCAATCGCTGTAAACCCGCATCTTCAAAGGTTTTGGCAACTTCCACCGGATTCTCGTTATATATCTTTTGCTTTGAGTAATCTCCTTTGGAAAGGCGTACGCACTTTCCATTGATAACATCTATGGCAGGAATTATTTGCATCTTATTTCAGATTTAAAAAGTTTAACAAGATCCGGTCCCCCACTTCCGCCGACTTCTCCGTATGAAACTGAACTCCATAAAAATTATTTTTCCGGATGGCCGCGCTGTACGGCAGAATATAATTGGTGGTAGCGATAGTTTCATTGCCATGCTCTGCATAATAACTGTGAACATAATAGACAAAAGCATTTTTTTGCAGACCTTCAAATAAAGGTGAGGACACATCAGAAATAGTATTCCAACCCATCTGCGGAATTTTAAACAGCCCGTTTTCGGAAATAAATTTTTTAACTTTTAAATGAATAATTCCCAACCCTTCCGTATTATTTTCCTCAGAATGAAGACATAATAATTGCATACCCACACAAATGCCCAAAACCGGTTGGGTAAGCTGCTTTATAAGGGTATCCAGTTTTTTTTCTTTCAGGCTTTCCATAGCGGAAAACGCATTTCCCACACCGGGAAAAATTACTTTATCCGCCTCCCTGATTTCAGAAGGATCATCAGTTATTATTGCGTTTACGCCTAACCGTTGTAGAGCATATTGAACGCTTTGCACATTCCCCGCATTATATTTTATGATGGCTATCTTCATTACAATATTCCTTTGGTTGAAGGAAGCGCATTATTATTGATATCTCTTTTTACCGCCATTTTTATAGCTCTTGCAAAAGCTTTAAAAATGGATTCTATTTTATGATGTTCATTATCCCCTTCCGCTTTAATATTCAGGTTGCATTTAGCGGCATCACTGAATGATTTAAAAAAATGATAAAACATTTCCGTAGGTACCTCTCCGATTTTTTCTCTTTTAAATTCCGCATCCCACACAAGCCATGCGCGCCCGCCAAAATCGACAGCCACCTGCGCCAGGCAATCGTCCATCGGCAATAAAAAACCATAGCGCTCAATTCCTCTCTTATCTCCCAAAGCCTTTGCTATGGCCTCGCCCAGTGCAATAGCCGTATCTTCTATGCTGTGATGCTCATCAATATGCAGATCACCTTTGCATTCAATTTTCAGATCCATGTTGCCATGTCGCGCAAGCTGATCCAGCATGTGATCAAAAAAAGATAGCCCGGTTTTAATATCCGCCTTACCCTTTCCGTCCAGGTTTAATTCTATTAAAATTTGAGTTTCATTGGTCTTTCTCTCATGAATAATTTTCCGGGAAGGCAATTTTAAAAATTCATAAATCTCTTTCCACTCGGTAGTTTCAAGCGCAATTGCTTTGACTACTTCTTCCTGCGATCCTGTAACTTCATCAGCTCCCAGCGATTCATTATTTTTCAGATACAGTGCTTTGCAGCCCAGATTTTTCGCAAGCTGCACATCTGTTATCCGGTCGCCGATTACAAAAGAGCCGGCTATATCATACTCATCATTATTAATGTATTCCGTCAGTAAAGCAGTTCCCGGTTTTCGTGTCGGCTTGTTCTCATGAGAAAAAGTACGGTCAATTAAAATCTTTTCAAAATGAATCAGTTCATTCTCCAGGGTCTTAATAATAAAATTTTGCACAGGCCAAAAAGCATCTTCCGGAAACTCTTCGGTGCCAAGCCCGTCCTGGTTGGTAATCATTACCAATTCATAATCCAGTTCTTTTGCAATCTTTGTCAGGTATTCAAACACGTGCGGGTAAAATTCCAACTTCGGAAATGAATCAACCTGGTAGGAAGGCGGCGGGTCCATGATCAACGTGCCGTCTCTGTCAATAAATAAAACTTTTCTTCTCATGCTTTATAATTTTTAAGTGCTTCGAGTAATGTCTTGTTTTCTTCCAAAGTTCCGATGGTAATGCGGATACAATTTTCACATAAAGTTTCTTTACTCCTGTTGCGGACAACAATTTTTTTGTTCATTAAATATTTGTACAATGAATGAGCATCTTCCACTTTCATCAATAAAAAATTAGCATCACTTTCATAAATCTTCTCCACAAAAGGAAAAAAAGATAATTCCTCCACCATCCGTTTTCTTTGGTCAACAATTTCTTTTATCCACTCATTTACCTGCGCGGTATTTCCCAAAGCCTCCAAAGTTAATTGTTGTGAAGAAGCATTTATGTTATAAGGCGGCTTCACTTTGTTGAAAAGATCAATGATTTCCAATGACGCAAAAGCCAGTCCCAGCCGTAATCCTGCCAGCCCCCAGGCTTTTGAAAGCGTTTGCATTACTATTAAATTCGGGTATTCGGTTAATTCCTGAATGAATGTTTTTTGTCTTGAAAAATTAATATACGCCTCATCAATGATAATCAATCCCGTAAAATTATTCAGCAATATTTCAATATCTCCGCGGTTCATATTATTGCCCGTGGGATTATTAGGTGAACAAATAAAAAGCAGTTTTGTATTTTGATCGGTTGCCGTTAGAATGCCCTCAACATCTAATTGAAAATCATTCAGGAGAGGTACTTTTTTTATTTCAACCTCATTAATATTCGCGCAAACCTCATACATGCCATAAGTAGGTGGGCAAATAATTACATTATCTTTTGCAGGATGGCAAAAGATCCTGTTGGCAAGATCAATCACCTCATCGCTTCCATTTCCAATAAACATATTTTCGGCAGGAACGCCCTTTATCTTCGCCAATGCAAACTTTACCTGCCATTGTAAAGGATCAGGATAGCGATTAAAATTTTCAGGTAAGGGTGAACCAAAAGGATTTTCATTGGCATCAAGAAATACCGATGCTTCACCCTTGAACTCATTGCGCGCCGATGAATAAGGCGTGAGTTTTTTTATATTCTCTCTAACTAATTTTTCAAGATCAAATTTCATTTCCTTTAATTATTTTTATTTCTCAATCTGATAGAAACGGCATTCTTATGCGCATCCAATCCTTCAGCGGCAGCCATTACTTCCACCGTATTACCAATAGTTTCCAGGCCTTGTTTACTTAATTTCTGAAAAGTAATTTTCTTCACAAAGCTATCAAGAGAAACGCCGGAATACGTTTTGGCAAATCCATTGGTAGGTAACGTATGATTCGTTCCAGATGCATAGTCACCCGCGCTTTCAGGCGAGTAATTGCCGAGAAAAACACTTCCTGCATTGATCACTTGCGCTGACAAAGCCTCTGCGTCTTTTGAAGCAATGATCAAATGTTCAGGCGCGTATTGATTCAACAGATCAAAAGCATCGGCAGCATTTTCCATTACTACCATGCGACTGTTATCCAAAGATTTTTCAATTATTTTTTTTCTTGGCAACAAGTGCATTTGTGCTTCGATTTCTTTTTTTACCTGTTCCATTATTTTACCGGACTTCGCTACCAATAAAACCTGGCTGTCGGCCCCATGTTCTGCCTGGCTCAATAAATCCGCAGCAACATAAGAAACAATACAGCTTTCATCCGCATACACCGCCACTTCGCTCGGCCCTGCGGGCATGTCAATAGCAATTCCATCATTATTGATCAATTGTTTTGCGCAGGTTACATATTGATTTCCGGGGCCAAAAACTTTGTAAGTGTTTGGAATACTTTCAGAGCCGTAGGCCATGGCGCCAATAGCCTGCACGCCGCCCGCTTTGTAAATATTTTTTAGCCCCAACAACCTGGCAACGTATAAAACCACCGGGTTCACTTTCCCATTTTTATCTGAAGGAGTACAAACAATGATCTGACTACAACCCGCTATC
>JBDSOE010000198.1:0-18592 GCA_039915005.1 Ginsengibacter sp. | reverse complement strand
CACAAGACCAACAGGAATTTGAGTCCGGTTAAAAATTTCTCTCGCAAAAAAATAAGCCAACGCGCTGAAGTCGGGTGCAGTTGCGGGAGAACAGACCTTCCAGTTTCCGCCGCAATCTTCCTGGGGTGATGATTTAAAATCTGTTCTTACATTGAATAACCGGATTTGCGGGTAATTGGCATTTTCAATTTCCATTCTATAATGCATAGCACCTAACAACCAGGGAAGAAATGGTTTAAGCTCCATATCCATATTCGACTGCCCGCTGCAAAGCCAAACATCCCCGATGAGAATATGAGTGAGTGTTATGGTTTTACTTTCAGTACTTATCTCCAAAACATTTGGAATAAACCTACCGGGAACGGCCATGGGAACAGGTATTTCCACTTTCCAGGTTCCATTATCTGCACTTTTTGTTTTATAAATTTTTTGACTCCAACTGGCTTTAATCTTAATATTTTGTCCATGACCTGCATACCCCCAAACCGCCAATGGCTTTCCCTGTTGCACCACCATGTTGCTTTGCAGCGTGTTGGCAATACTGAGTGTGTCTGCATCAATTTTAGTTGCCTGTGCAATTAATGAAAGCAAGCAATAACAAAAGCAAATAAATACCTTCTTAAAGTTCATATTTCATTCTTATAAAATGGGGACGATACAAGTGTGGGTACACCAAAATATCATTAAAAAAATCAAATGAATTCACATTAAAACTGATTAATAATTCTCCGGGTTTGGAAAGTACAGGATGCGCTTTTGCATTGTAAGCAAAAATATCTTTATCCTTTTCAAGATCATTGCTCACATCATACACTTTAATAACCGGGCCAAAGGGACCATAGGGCGTAGCGCCAAGCCTGAGCCCCACGTCATTTCCCAAACCATCCGTCTGAAATATCATTGCATATCTCCCATCTTCCAGAGGTGTTACACTTAATTCATTAGAAGCCCTATCGGTTATAGTTTTAATGGTGGAAGGATCATTTGACCAGCCAGTTCCATTCCAAAATGTCCATTGATCAAATGCTTCAATTTTTTCAGGAAGCACCCTGGCAACCATTACATTTTTTTTGGATCCTCTTACCCCGTAAATATATACAAAGCCATCCGGCTGCGGAACTCCGGCCTCTTTTGTATTCACCAACACTCCTGCTCCAAAAGATCCGGTACTATCCACATCTTTGCCCAGAAAAAAAGGAATGTCCATCTGGCGTTTATTTGCAAAGGGTGGTTGCCCATCTTTTGGAATTACAATCAAAGTATTTCCCACTTCTTTGAAACCGAATACGGCACCCGGTTCGGTATTGTGTACCCGGTAACCGAAAATGTAGAGGTCATTGTTCTTTTGGTGATTTACAAAACCATCGCCCAGCCAATAATAATCTCCTTTTTGGGTAGCCTTCGTTTGGGGTATAAAAACAGCTACAGGCTTGTTATTGATGGTATGATCCCATTTGAAAGTGATTGAATTACTATCCGATACTCCTCTGTTTAATACGGCTATTGAATTATTGATCATAGACCAGCCGGGCTGAAGCGAATCGTTTTCGATTTCCCCAATCATTGTATCACTAAACCAGATGAAAGTCTCTGAATTTTTAAAAGCTTCATGGGTTTCCTTGCCATCACGGGTAACAGCAAAAATTCCATCACCGCCAAACCAACCTGAATTCCGAAGAAATAAATTTGACCATTCATCTGCTTTTTCCACTGTAAATTTCAGGTGATCCAAATTGGCTGTAGTGCTCTTTTTGCCTCCGGCCTCACGCTGGTTGCATCCTATTACGAGAAAGAGAAATAAAATACCGGCCGCTGTAATTAATTTAATTTTCATGGGCGTAGTTTTATGGTTAGGGTACTGGCTCGAAAGTATAGGTAAATACTTCTTTATCCGTATAAGGGGGGCCAAATACGGAAAGGTCAACAAATATTTCCATTACCAGTTTATCTTTTGTGAGCGTTTTTACACGGTATTCTTCGGTGGTAATATTTGAAGGATCAAATATAGAATGATAAACCTGTGTAAATGTTTTTTCATCCTCGCTTAACTGCCATTTGTCAAACACATTAAAGCCGTCAAATGTGCACGCAGACGCACCAAAATTAATGTTATAAGTACTGTCTTTGTTCCAGGAGTATACATCATCTTTATCACAGTCTTTCAGGTCTTCTATTGCTGGCGACACAGAGGTCCAAAGCCGGGAAATCAACTTCCATTTGCGTGAATAAATAATCTGCTGCCCCGAAGTAGTTGTATTTACCGTAAGATCCTTTTCTTCCGAAAGTCCTTTCCCGTCTGTAAATTTAAAATTAAAACCCACTAATTTTTCCACCTCATCCCCCTGTAGTTCATAAGTAAAATGGTATTCATACTTATTTTCTCCAACGGATACGGGAACTGCCGTAACGGTTCCTGAACCTCCGTAAGTGTTGTCTTTTTTAAGATTGACTGTTTTATAAATAACCACATCTTTTGCACCATTTGGCGCATTAATAAATAATGTGGACTCCACTATTCTTCCCGCTTTTCCAGTTACATTGTCAGGCTGTAATGAGAGTACAGGGATAGTGGTATCTACTTTATCTTTTTTACATCCGCTAATAATAACCAGGAATGCAAAAAATAAAGGTGTTACAATTTTACGTACCAGCATAACGATTAAATTTTAATTTGTTTAATAATTTTTTTAACCTTTTTTATTTGAAGGAACTAACCAAAATTTCTCAATCTCTTCCAGTGTTTTACCCTTGGTTTCAGGAATATATTTATAAACAAAAAGAAAGGCAATAAAAGACATGATCATATATATCCAAAAGGTATAGGCGCTACCTATACTTTCTAATAACATAGGGAAAGTTTGTGAAACAATATAAACAGATAACCATAAAAAGAAAATTGCCACAGACATTGCCCGGCCGCGGATATGAGTAGGAAATATTTCAGCTACTACCACAAAAGTGAGCGGCCCCAATGAGATGGCAAAGAAGGAAATGTATAAAAGAATGCCGGCCAAAACCCAATACCCCTGAACGTTGCCACTATAAAACGCATATCCCACCATAGCCAGACATGCCCCCATACCAGCGGCCCCTATCAATAATAATTTTCTTCTGCCCAACTTGTCAACATACTTAATAGCCACCAGGGTCATCAGAACGTTAATCCCCCCTACTAAAACGGTTTGTAATAAAGCAGAAGCCGATCCGTCACCGGTAGATTTAAAAATTTCGGGGGCATAATACATGATCACATTAATACCTGTAATCTGCGAAAGAATAGATAATATTACTCCAATAATCAACGCAGTACGAAGACCCGGTTTTAGTAATTTTGAGAATGAGACCTTTTGCATACCTAATGCTTCACGAATATTTTCCATCTCCTCTTTTGCAGTTCCTTCCCCATTCACTTTTGTAAGTATATCCTCTGCCTCGCGCCACCTGTTTTTCTGTGCCAGCCATCGCGGGCTCTCCGGCACTAAAAACAGTAACACAATAAAAACTATCGAGGGAATAATACCCGAGCCAAACATCCAGCGCCACCCGTAATCTACATTCCAGGCTTCGTTATGCAGTCCTGCAATGGCAGCATTTACAAAATAGATCAACAAAATACCTACTACAATGCCCAATTGATAAATAGAAATCAACCTTCCTCTGATATTTGCAGGTGCCAATTCTGAAATATACATAGGGGCCAACATAGAAGCAATTCCAATTCCTATTCCACCAATAAAACGAAAGATTATATACCATGAAAGATCCAGGGGCAACATGATTCCTAAAGAAGACAATGCGAATGCAATCCCGGAAATGAGCAGCACTTTTTTTCTTCCCCATCTGTCACTCATAGCCCCTGCAAACATGGACCCCACCATACATCCAATGAGAGCACATGATGCCGCCCACCCAGTCATGGCAGGAGATAGCTCATATTTTTGCTGTATAAATCCAATAGCCCCTGCAACTACTGCAGTATCGTACCCAAATAGCAAACCTCCAACAGCAGCTACAAACGTGCATTGGTAAACATATTTTAAACTATGGGTACTCATGTAGTTTAGTTTATTCGGTTATGAGGAATGTTTTCAATTCTAACAATAGCTTTCATGGTAGCACATCTTTTGCCACCATTTTCCACGGTGGGACGAACGGTGTAAGCGCCCACTTCTGCAGGTACTATGAAGGTTTCAGCATAATGGATAATAAAAGGTTCAAAAGCCCCTGAAGGACTTTCAACTATCACTTCTCTTCCCTCAACGAGGTTTAAAATATTTACAACTCCATCAGTTTCATGAAAAACCTTTTTTGTAAACCAGTGGCGATGAGTTTCTATAAAAGAACCTTCATGCAAACCTGTTTTTTCTTCGATCCATCCATCACCTTCTGAAGTTTTTTCTACCTTGTCAAGAATATTATCCCTGGTCCAATCTATGGTGCGGTCCCATTGAATTGCCTCTCTACCGTGTTTGAGAGATATAGGACGCGGTTTTCCATTTAATCCCAAACGATCCCAATCCCACAATTTAAAAGTGAAAATATATGGGGTGGCACTAATTTCCAGCACCACAGTATTGGCTCCCGAACAATGAACCGTTCCTGCCGGAATCAGCACGTGATCATGCTTTTTTACAGACCATTTCTCAACAAACTTATCTGTATCAAAAGAACCTCCTTCTTCCTGAGCCGCTTCCAATTCTTCCAGCATCTTATCCGGAACAATATTATCTTTTAATCCAAGATATACCACAGCGTCCTCCTTTGCATCCAGGAAATAATAGCTCTCGTTCTGAGTATAATTCATTCCAAACTTTTCATGAATATACTCCGTCAATGGATGCACCTGTAAACTGAGATTTCCACCCTCCATCGTATCCAAAAAATCAAACCGGATGGGGAACTCCGCACCAAAAGCCTCATATACTTTATCGCCCAGCAATTGCCGTGGCTGATAATATACAAGGTTAATGGAAGCTGTTTCAAATAAAATATTATCAAACCTAAGTAGCAAGCTATTTTCTTCAGGAACACATACGAACCCCCATGCATAATTCACCTTACTTCTATCAAGATCACAAACTTCTTTAAGCCACTGACCTCCCCAAGGGCCAGGGTCAAAAAATGGCACTACACTAAACGGACGCTTCACCACCTGTTTCATTGCCTCTAAGAACGTCTTGCCGGTAATCATTTTAGGAGCATCCTGTATTGTAGAATCCAGCACATAATCCATTTTTTCAAACATATCCATTTTGACCCTGTCACAAACTTTCCAATCTACAAAAAAGGCTCGTTTGTATTTATAGCTGAATTCATCGGTAAAGTTGGAAGCACCCAAATTACCCACCCAATTATTCCGGAACCGCAACTGAATCTCCCATCTTGGCATATCAGCATAAATCAAAACGTCTGGTTCGGAATAAAATAATGAAGCGCCTATTCCATAAATACAAATAATACCTTTATCCTGTTGCTCAATTTCTTTCTGATGTTTTTTTAAAGAATTCTCATCAAAAAAATCTAACAATGAAAGAGAAGTAACATACCCAAATACAGGATCATCGGTAACAAACGGGAAAACCATTTTTGTAATTTCTTCCTCCGGTTTCAATCCAGATGAGGCATCAATAAAAGTAATATTCCCTATTTGGGATTGCATCGCATTTATAAAAGGATCAATCAATACTCCCGGATAGCATTCTATTACTATTATACTTTTCTTTTTTTCTTTATTCAAGTTCCGGTTAATTTCCCCACCTATCTCTTCCCATCCTTTAAAGCCATAGTATCCTTTAATGGGAACCTCTGGAAATTTGTCAAAATTTGAATTATTCAACTCTTCTTCTTTTTAAATTATTTAAACAATCGTGTATGTCATCGCTATCTATAGCCCTCGTTTTGCACCAGGTTCGGGTTCAGGTCTATCTCTTGTTGTGGTATGGGAAACCTGTAATGTTTAGTAGTAGGCGTTACTCCAGGCTTTGCGATGGGCACCCTCGCTTCCAGTGTTTTGGTTCTTGCAAGATCGAACCATCGCTGTCCTTCTGCAACAAATTCCAATCTTCTTTCCTTAAGAATCGCTTCTCTCATTTGCTCCTTGTTTAGCCCTGAATAATCAGGTACCGCATTTATATATACCGAACCATTAAATCGTGCTCTCTTACGTACCATATTGATATATTGATGTGCTATATCTGAAGTACCCAACTCATTATTAGCTTCAGCATATATTAACAAGATATCCGAATAACGAATTACAGGAAAATCATTGGAAGTCTCGTTGCCCTTTGGCTCCGCAACTCTATCCCAATATTTCTGAATGTAAGGCCGAATACGATAAGAACCATTATTACCATTAATCTCTGTAATAAAAGTTACAGATCTCCTCCTGTCATCCGGTTCATAGGTATCATACAGATTTTGTGTTGGAATTTGCCATCCCTGCGCATTAACCACACCTTCATCACTTAATTGAGGAGGTAATAAACGAACAAGAAACTGGCCGGCTTCCCAAAAAATAATAGCTCCACCGGCATCTCCAAATCCTACTGAAAAAATTGCTTCCTTACCATTCCGGCTTGATAGTTTAAAGACATTTGCAAAATCTTCCCATAGTTGGTATTCACCAGAGTCGATCACTTTTTTCGCCGATGCTGCTGCATTCGGCCAGTCTTTAAGGGTTAAATATACTTTGGCCAGTATTGCATTGGCTGCTCCTTTTGTAGCTCTTCCCCTTCCATTACCTATTGGATAATTCAAAGGCAGGCTTGCTGCTGCCTCAGTCAGATCTTTTTTAATCTGCGCATAAATATCATCTACACTTGCCGGAGGAGGGGTCAAAGGAGAATTTTCCTCAACCACCAAAGGTATTTCCCCAAACATTCTTACCAGATTAAAATACATTAAACCTCGTAAAAATTTTGCTTCCCCTAACAGCCTTGCTTTTAAAGAAGCATTCATATTTATAGAAGGAATTCTATTGATAGCGATATTGGCAATCGTAATTGTTTTATAATGCATGGCCCATATTTCCAGCAAGCCGCTATTTTGAGGCGTCTGTGTAAAAGTTGCCAATTGATCAAACTGTGGGGTACCTAATTGGTTATTCAGTAATTCGTCTGAAGATAACCCCGCAGCAACCCAAAAGGTACTATGATAAACGCCTGCCGTGGAGCCTGTGCTGGTAGAATTGAGATAGCCATAAATTGAGTTAACTGCAGATATAGCATCCCCCTCTGTTTTATAAAAATTAGCCACGGTAACATTACTCTTGGGATCCTCAGCAAGAAATTTTTTGCATGAAGAAAGAACCGTTAATGTCAGCATGATCAGTGGCAAAAACTTAATGATAATTGTCTTTTTCATTATGAATATTTTAATAGTTTAGAAAGAAGCGCTTAAACCAACCTGAAATATTTTTGCCTGCGGATATCCGCCAATATCCAGTCCAACCAATGTAGTACTCTGGCCAAAAGTATTGGCCTCTGGATCATATCCTGTATAGTCAGTTAGGGTCCATAGGTTACTTCCGCTCACATACAGCCTCAAATTACTGATCTTAATTTTTGAGATAAGACTGGCCGGCAAATTATAACTCAGGGTAATATTTTTTAGCCTGATATAGGATGCGTCTTCCACGATTGCAGATGAAAATATACCCTGGTCAAGACTTCCGGCAGCCAGGGCTCTCGGATATTTGTTGCCGGGATTATCTGGTGTCCAACGGTTCAATCCGCCATCTTTCAACACATTATTTTGCCCGTTAAAATTCATCAGGTCAAAATTATTGAGATTGGCCATTTTGTTTCCCTGGGTACCCTGGAAGAAAAAGGAAAAGCCCCAATTTTTATAAGAAAACGAATTGCTAAAACCCCACGTAAAGTCGGGGTTGGCAGTGCCGAGAATAGTCCTGTCGCCGGCATCTATTTTTCCATCCTTGTTGACATCCCTGTATTTTCTGTCACCGGCACGGGCTATGGATGCCATATTGGGAGAGTTGGGCTCCTGCCCTACCAATACAGGGCTTGAAGCCGCTTCCTGATCAGATTGAAAAATTCCTTCAAACTGGTAACCATAAAAAGTTCCTATAGATACACCTTCCCGTAAAAGGATGGCGCCGTTTAAGATGATATCTGTTTTGCTATTCAGATTGGTAATTTTATTATCGTTCTTAGAAAAATTCAGCGCCGAGGTCCATTCCAACTGCCCCTTCAGATTGATGGTATTCAATCCAAGATCAATACCATTATTCTTAATATTGCCAATATTCAATAAAGTAGAAGCAAACCCGGTCGTTAAGGGTATAGGGCTTGATAATAAAAGATCACTGGTTTTCTTGTTATAATAGTCAGCAGTAAACGTAATACGGTTATTCAACATAGTAAGGTCAAATCCTATATCAAACTGTCGGGTTGTTTCCCACTTTAGGTTGGTATTTACATAGGATAACGGTTCCTGCCCGGTATAAACTTCGCTCCCGCTTCCTGTATTAAAAGCTCCTTCACCATAAGGTCCTACCAACGCAAGGGATTGATAGGGAGGAATTGCCTGATTGCCCAATACACCATAGCTTGTCCTAAATTTCAAGTCATTAATGGATTCGATATGCTGCATGAAATTCTCTTTTGAAACTCTCCATGCGAAAGCACCAGAAGGGAAAAAACCATATTTTTTGCCTTCAGCAAATTTTGAAGAACCGTCTATGCGCCCAGTCAGAGTAAAGAGATATTTATTATCAAACGTGTAATTGGCGCGTCCCAAATAGGAAATCATACTCCAATCAGAGGATGTGTTAAAAGGCTTTTGAGGTTTTAAAGCAGTGGAGATATTATGATACCCCGTCCTGTTATCGGGAAAATCAAATGCATACACAAAAAGCTTATCGTTGTGAAACTTTTGCATGGTATACCCGGCAACTGCATTCAACTGATGCTTTTCTCCAAAGTTGTTGTTGTAAGTAAGAGTATTTTCGTTCAACCACGTAATGCCATTAGTAGTTCCCAATGTAGCCTCTCCCTTGCTAGCTTGTGTTCGTTTTAAGAAATTAGGGCCGAAGCTACCCTCTTCATTGGAAAAACCATCAATACCAAAGTTGGTTTTAAACTCGATATTTTTAGCCAGGTTATAAGTGAGGAAGACACTTCCTAATATCCTTGAAAGGATAGTGGTAGAGTTGAACTCTTTTGCCTCTGCGTAAGGATTACCCAATGTTTTTCCCCTGTCATTTTCAAATGTATATCCTCCATTTACAGAAGTATCAAATACGTTTAATACAGGATTGAAAAGTAACGCCGATGTAACAACACCGGGAACGATCGTTCCCGCATTGGTTAAAACACCCGTGGTATTAATTCTTGAATACGATAGCGTGGTACCCACAGTAATCTTATCAGTCATCTTTCTTTCCAAATTGGAACGAAATGAATACCTCTTGAAATCTGAATTTAGTATAATCCCATCCTGATTGAAATAAGAACCCGAAAGAGCATACTTGGTTTTTTCATCACCCCCCGAGAATGATAATTGATAATTCATTATCGGTGCATCACGAAAAATGGCTCCCTGCCAGTCAGTACCCTTCCTGAGGTTGGGTGGATTTACATAAACCGGTGTTTGATTTGCATTGATCTTGGCATCATTTACCAAGCCTGCAAACTCTGCTGCATTAAGCAGATCCAATTTATTGGCCACCTGCTGATTGCCATAATAGGTATCAAGGGTAATCGTACCTCTTCCTGTCTTACCTCTTTTCGTAGTGATTAACACTACGCCATTGGCACCACGTGATCCATATATTGCAGTGGAAGACGCATCCTTTAATATTTCAATGGACTCAATATCTCCCGGATTGATAGAAGATAAAGGACTCAATCGCGGCCCTCTGGTACCTCCTACGCTTACATCACCACCATCACTATTTATCAGCATGCCATCAATTACATAAAGAGGTTCATTGCCGGCATTAATAGAACTTGTTCCACGAATCCGGATGGAGGTTTCTGCGCCGGGCTTGCCTGATATTTGGGTTACCTGCACACCGGAGGCTCTTCCTTGCATCGCCTGGTCGAGACTTGTTACCGGCACGGATTTCAGTTCCTCTGAATTGATAGAAACAACCGACCCGGTTAGGTCGCTCTTTTTCCTCGTTCCATAACCTACTACCACAACGTTGCTCAGCTCACTATGGTTTTCGTTTAGCCGTACATTAAACGTAGAAGTTCCATCCACGATTACCTCTCTCGAGATATACCCGATATAGGAAACGACAAGAATGGAATTTTTAGAAGGAATGGAGATATGAAAAGCCCCTTTATCATCTGTAACAGTATGGATACTGTTTCCTTTTACAGAAATAGTAGCCCCTGTTAATGGAGCACCGCCGGAAGTACTTACCGTTCCGGTAACCTGGTTTTCGGTATTCTGGCCATAGATGCCAGGCGACAGAATAATACCCATTAATAAAATAAGCCAGGTGGAGAAAGTTTTAATTGAGTTCATCGTACATTTTATTAAGATGAGAAAATCCATACTAAGCATTTAGACGCATGTCTGAATGTATATACATATATAAAGTCAAAATTTTATCCCTTTGTCGTTATGGCCACGCCATTCTTTTATCCTCTCTCTATATCAATGGTATAAGTAAATCTATCCGCACAGTAATACCCAAGATTGTATTCAAATGGTCTGTCGCCGGGGTCACAAACAACCCTTTTTCTAAATAAAATAGGATCGCCCACTTTTACGTTGAGCATTTTACTAATCTTAGCATCAGCTAAAATCGCACTGATCCCTTCTTTTGAAACTGATGCAGTTATATGATGTACATTTTCTAAAGTATCATACAACGGTTTGGAAAAATCATCATTAACCGTGAGCCCGGTGCGGGGATGAAAAAAAGAAATAAAATGAACCACCGGTCCTGATTCAGGTCCTTTGAGCCTTTCCATTTTTAAAACCTTCACATTTTTCCTTATTTTGAATAATTCCTGAACCTCACTATCTGGTAAAACTTCCGAAACCTTAATGCTATAATTTTTAAAAGGAACTCCCTTTTGATTCATTTCATTGGTGAAACTTGCCCATTTACTTAATTTGGTAGTTATGTTGTTTTTAGCCACCCTGGTGCCTACCCCCTTCTTTCTAACCAGTAATCTTTCATAAACCAATTTATTAGTAGCCTGCCGAACGGTTCCTCTCGATATACCTAACTTTTTGCCAATATTAATTTCGTTAGGTAAAAACTTGCCGTTTTGATATTCGGGCTTTTCAATCATTTTTCTTAGCATCTGCTCCACCTGTACATGAAGGGGAACGTCGCTTGAATGATTGATTTTTATTAAGTCCATATCGCAATGTTTATATGTATATACATAGCGAATGTATGTACAATTAAATTATTGACCAACTATTCTGTAATTTTTTTTTGATAGAAGAAAACCTTTCTTTATATCTGCCGGACTTACAAAACAGAAATATCACATTAGATGGATAATCCTAAAGGTTATTAATGGTAAAGTTTTCACAGTCAGCAAAAGGCCTTGAGATGGACAAAAAACCTCACAATTCTTTTTTAGAAATGAAGGCCAGACCGGTTATGTGGAGGCAGGCGACCAGATTTTACGCAACTTTTTAAATGGATTGATCATTTACAAAAGGGGAAAGCTGCCGGAATCTAAAATTAATATTAAAGAAAAATAAAAGAAGAAACCGCCGGAAAGATCATTATAAAATGTGTCTTTATAACTACCTGTTATTTGAACTATATGGCATGTATCAACTCTTTTCCCCTGTTGGTGTTCTCTGTTCGCTGGGTCGCCGCAGTTGTTGTTGAGCACTGGCTTTGAAGCGATGACCTCACCAACGGCTGAATAATCTTTTCGACTCTAATATAGTTGCAGTAAAAAATTGAGGAGATTCTATTACCATTGCTTGAATAATTCAAATCAAAGATAGGGGCTTTGTCTAATTCGTTTTGTTGTTGAAGCAGCGCACTTTTCTTTGCTCAACACCAACAAAGAGCCAAATATGCTGAGTAGTCAACTTTCAAAAATAGGTTAAGAAAACACTGGTTCATCTCCATAAAAACGATCCGCCGATTAATGCCGCCGATTCCCCCAACGCAGCAGGTTTCAATAAAAATGCAATGCCATTTTCAGCCAAAACATGCTTAACCGAAGGAATAAAACAATCCCAGGCCTTTGCGATATTGCCACCTATGATCACTAATTCCGGGGATGAATGTGCATAGTTTTGAATTAAAACTTTCCCCAGGTTTTTACCAAATTCTTCAAATACTTTTCCGGCGTTTTTATCAGAGGTTACACAATCGGCAATTAACTTTACTCCCGGAATTTTCTCATTTGTATAATTTTCATAAGTGTCTATCAGCCATCTTGCTGAAATATAATCTTCTGCCTGGCCTTCTTTATAAGGAATATTCCAAAGATCGGTTTCATGGATTTTACCATCAAAAAAAGAAGCGGAGCCTAAACCGGTTCCCAGCGTAATACCTACTAAATTATGAAAACCTAAACCAGCTCCGCACTTAAGTTCCCCAAGCAGAAAGGCTGATGCATCGTTAATCATTAGAATGTTAACAGCACGAACACCTAATTCATCAGCTAAAAGATCCTTTACATTTTCTCCATATAAATGATCAAACTTGTGTAATCCCCTGATATAGCTAATCCCTTTCTCATAGTCAAACGGGCCCGGCATTGCAATGCCTATTTTACCAACAGGCATCCTGATCTTTCTATAACTTTCCCGGATGGCATTTGCCCATATATGGATAATATCTTTCTTTGCCAACGATGGATCAACCTGGGTTCTTACCAAAGAATACTTCAATAACTCCCCTTTATTAATATCCACTAAACAAACGGTTACATGCGTGCCACCTATATCAACGCCCGCTATAATTTGTTGCATAAGAATTGATTTTTACATAGGAGGAATTGATTGTGCCCCCCATAATTTATTAGGTTTATCCCCTAACCAAAGTTCAAGCACTCCTCCTTTAGAAAATAACTCATGGCTGAAATAAAAATCATCTAAAGCATTGCCATTTATTTTTGCACTTTGAATGTAATAATTTTTATCACCATTGCCGTAAGTTTTAATCCGAAACTCTTTACCCTGGTAATAACGCCGGTCTAATTTAATTGTTACTTCATCAAAAATGGGCGAGGTAATTTCATATATAGGATCTATGGACTGGTTTCCAACAATACTAAATAATCCTATAGACATCAATGCACTAACACCTCCCATTTGTCCCTGGTCCTCATCATGGCCTCCATAACCCAAATCGGGCGTAATGCCACCATACGCCTGGCGCTGTACTCTTCTCACCCAATACTGCGTAAGCCACGGCTTTCCTACATAACTAAATACGTGTGCATTAGAGCAACCGGGCTGGTTAGCGTAGCTAACATACCCTTCAGTATAGCCAAAAACAAAGTCGCTTGCTGCAGCTTTCTCAAATGCAAAATTGAGTTTGGTGGCAAAGCTATCTTTCCCTCCCATCATAGAAGCCAGCTCTGGTAAGGCATGAGATAAACCCCACGTTGCCTGCCAGGCATTGGCTTCCACCCAACCCTCACCTCTTAAAGGATCATGATGCATAAAATTCCCCTTTTCATCTTTTGGGAAAATCAGCTTCTGATTTTTCTCAAATAAATTTTTCCAACCAGAGGCACGCTTAGAAAAAAATTGCACATCTTTTCTTCTATTCATTTTTTTAGCCATCTGCGCGATGCCCCAATCCTGGAAACTTGCTTCTATACTTATTCCTGCATTATTAGCCCAATACCCATTTTTGGTATAAAAGTTTATCTCATTTTTTGATCCTAACATTCCACCAGGGAGATGATTTCTTTTTACTACTTCATAAGCATGGCTGGCATTTACCTTCGTCAGCAAACCTTTCATATAGGTGCTTACTATCAGATTGGATGCCGGGCAGCCTGTCATGATGTAAGAATAGCCACCTCCCGAAGGGCCACGGGGTAGCATATATCCATTGTCGGCATATTCTATCATTGAAGCTGAAAATTCATCCATCATTTCCGGCCAGGCCAATCCCCATAAGATATTCAGGTTCCATTGAGTTAGCCAGAGCGCATCAGAATTGTACATATTAAACCGTAATTTTCCAGTGGCATCTTTAGGCAACCTTTTTATTTTAAATACAGCATCCGTAAAATTACCCTCCCTTTTACCAGAAGTTCTGTCTGGATAATCACCGGAAACATCATTGATTTTATGACGCCCCAATAAAACATGCCACAGATCAGTATAAAATTTTATCTGTTGTGCGTCTGTTCCGCCTTTTACATCAATCTTACCTAACCAATCATTCCATAAATTTTGGGCATGGTTTCTCACCTCATTAAAATCCCATGTAGTACATTCCTCTGTCAAATTGTTTCTCGCATTGTCAATAGTTGTATAAGATACGCCTGTCTTCATTTTAACCACTTCACCTTTCTTCATATCGTATTCGGCAGCAATAGAAACACTATCCCCGTCAATAGAGGCTATGTCTTCCAACATCATACCTCCTTTCCAGCCGTTTAAAACTTTAAAGGGCTTATCAAACTGAATTACAAAAAACAATTTCACTTCTTTGGGCCCGCCCCAGTATCTATCAACCGAACTGAATGACCCTTCGATTTCTGAATTACTCACTTTTGTAACCACAGCATTTACCATCCTGCTATTGGCTAAAAAGCCGCCGAGATTAATTATAATCCTGGCTTTGGATTCTTTTTGATATTGAAATGAATAGAAACTAACCCTGTCAGTTGCAGTTTGATCCACCCGAATCTTATGATCGTGAAGAAAGATACGGTGATAACCAGGCTGCACAATTTCATCATCATGACTGAATTTTGATTTCCAGCCAGGCTCGCCTAAAGTTGGATCAACTGAATTTACTGAAGGCATAATCTCAATACCAGACATCATCCAGTCATGAATTTGCCCGAAACCTAAAATTTCATTTTCGTTATAATTATACCCTCCACCATTTTGATTTTTATTTCTTGTATGAGGGGCTGCGCCCACCATTCCGAACGGAACTCCCCCGGTTACAAAAAAGAAATACCGGCCCCGGTTGGTCTCAATATAAGGATCAACACGGGAAACATAATCCACTGATTCTCCAGCTACGGGAAAAACTTCCCATTCTGATAGCCCCAGGTCACTGCCGGTTCCATCCGTTACAATAAACCGCACCCAATTCACCGTCCTGGGTGGAAAGTTGATCGCTTTACCACTACCATCATTCATTAATTGGTTTACCCAAATAACACTCCCATCACTGAACAATAATTTTCCTCCGGCGATGTGTTCCCCCGCGGAAGGACGGTCATATAGTACCATTCGGTTGATAACATGAGGCTTTTGCCAATCTAACTGTATCCATGGAAATCGTATGTACCCCCAATCAGTAGTAATTCCTTTACAAGCCCATTCACCGCTGTCTTCTATCCCAATAATTCCATCAATAACATTCTTTGGAGAGTACGCATTATTAAGCGAAGAGGAGGCAGATACATTTGCCTGAGGTGCAATATTATTGGGGCCTGCTATCAGGAGGTTACAAAATAAAACGGCTATGAAACCAAAGAAAAAATTTCTTTTATAAAGCATACTTGATCATTTAATGGTTAGTATAGCGATAATCCAGGTGTATCTGTGTCAATTAACGCTATGTGCCATCTCCCAAGGCCGGCTACATAAAGGCGCTTCTTATCTTTTCCTCCAAAAGCTATATTCGTAGGGTTGCATAAGGTATGCGACTCCCAGTCATGAATAAACGTAGATAATTCTCCGGCACTATTTAATTTGTAAATCGTATTCGGCGTATAACAGGAAATGTATTTATTCCCTTCTTCATCCAAAGCGATTCCATCGGGGCACGTTTTAGGAATTTCTATTAGCACCGATCGCTCACCGGCGCTTCCATCCGGAAGAATTTTTATTTGCTCCACACCCGGAAGCCATGTACATACTACATAAAGCACCTGCTGATCAACAGAAAGTGCCATGCCATTCGCAAAACTAAACGGGCCTTTGTGCCATACAACCCCATTTCCATAGATATCAAATTTATAGACTCTCCCATTCACTTTTCTGAAAGTTCCGCTATCAGAAACATACAGGTTTCCTTTGCGATCAAAAGCCGGATAGTTAGGGATACTCATGGGCACCCCTTCCACGGCAGAAGAAAAACAAGTAAGCACACCTGTTAACAGATCATATTTCCAAACACATTTATTTTTATTATCGCAGATAGCCAGCCAATCTGCTAAGGGCGAAAAAGCAATCCCTAAATTAAAACCACCGGTATTGGCCACTTCTTTAATCTGTTTCCCATCAGCCGAAATTTGATACACCTGGCCGGCCTCTCCCCCAGCCCATACAGATCCATCCGGGTGTACGGCCACACATTCCGGATGATCCAAACCATCAGCAAATACGGTTACTTCTAAAATTTTTTTTTCCATAATTATTTCTTTAACACGGCCCATCGCCCATTATCGTTTAGAACACTAAACCAATCCGGCCTCTTCGGATCCCGATCGTACCGATAGCTACCGGTTTCTTTAAAATATTCATTGTATTGTTTTACTTTATCCCGGTTCAAGGTAACTCCTAGCCCCAGCCCGGTAGGAACAGCTATGGCTCCTTCCTCATATTTCATTTTCCCGCCCTCAATAATATCATCGGTAAGATGATGATAATGCGCATCTGCAGCGAATGAAAGATTGGGTAACGCAGCTCCAAGGTGCAGCATGGTGGCTAATTGTATCCCCAATTCACCGGAACTATGAACGGCTATTCCAAGTTGCATTTTTTCACAAACAACCCCCGCTTTCCAGGCTTGTCTTAAGCCACCCCAAAAAGTAGTATCCAATAGAATTACATCAATGGATTCGTTGCGGATGCAGGATGCCAGTTGTTCAAAATTAACCACCACGGTGTTGGTGGCAGTAGTAATACCCACACGGCTCTTTACCCGTCTCATTGCCTCCAGGCCAAAAGTTGGGTCTTCATAATAATCATTCGGAAGGTCTTGAATGGCCTGCCCGATTCTAATTGATTCTTCAACACTCCACATGGCATTGGGATCAATTCTAACTTTGTGAGATGGAAACGCATTTGATATGGCTCTGAAAACCTCAATTTCATGATCAGGATGAAAAACACCCGCTTTTAATTTATGGGTGGTAAATCCATATTTCTGAACAAGATCCTTTGCATGCTTAACCATTTCTTCCACCGTTTCTTCACCACCTTCTCCCGTTTGTTCATTGGGATATCGAAAAAATAAATAAGAGGCGAAGGAAACTTTTTCACGCAAAGCACCTCCCAAAAGATCACACGCACGAATTCCCAACTTCTTTCCGATGATATCAATACACGCAAATTCAATAGCTGCATGCAATTGGGTACGGTTATTATATAATGAGGCTGTTGGATTGCAAATCTTCCAATAAAGCGCTTCCAGTTGCATGGGATCGTGACCCACGAGGTATTGTTTCAATCCTTTAAAAGCCGCTTCGGCAGATTCGCCTCCACCTCCCATTTCTCCAAGGCCGGTAATACCCTCATCGGTTTCTACCTCTATAATAGTTCGCACAAACCTCCCCCAATGGCATCCATTCGCATGTCGGATGGGGGCCTCCAAAGGAACAGCAACTGTTGTCGCTTTAATATCTGTTATTCGCATTCTATTCTTTTTTACTTCCTTGAATTTTAATTCCCAAGCCACCATCCACACGGATGGATTCCCCAGTGATAAATCCTGCTTCATCGCTGCATAAAAATTTTATTACGTTAGCCACTTCTTCCGGCTTTCCTATTCGTTGTAAAAGATGCATGTCTTCGCATTCTTTCATTACCGCCTCAGGATCCGGGGATTCTTTCAATGCATTTTGCAACATCGGAGTATCAATAGTACCAGGACAAACCGTAACACACCTGATGCCTGGTGCAAAATCTATGGCAATACTTCTTGTTAATCCCAATATTGCTGATTTGGAAGCAGCATAAGCAGCTACATTTTCCTGGGTAACAAATGCCTGAACACTTGATATATTAATGATTACTCCTCCCGGATTTTTTTTCATGAAGGGAACCACATATTTCGAGCAGAGAAAATAACTTTTTAGATTGTTATTCATGACTTCGTCCCATACTTCTTCAGGGGTATCTTCCACAGACCCATAGCGTTGGATGCCTACATTATTTACAAGGAAATGGATGGCACCAAATTTTTCATAAACCGCTTTTACCGCAGCCTGAACCTCGGCTGATTTAGAAACATCAACATATTGATAATACCAACGCGGATTGTTGGCTGTATGATCGTTTGATAAATCAAATATGCAAACGTTGGCTCCCGCTTCATAAAATGATTTGCCACATGCTGCACCAATCCCTTTGGAACCGCCTGTAATGATGATTGTTTTATTCTTAAAATTCATTAGGTCTGATTAAAATTGTGAGGGATAATAATTTTATTATGCGTTTCTTTTTCAATGATGTAAATATCTTCGGGGTTCAAACTTATGTTTTG
>JBDSOE010000179.1:0-3154 GCA_039915005.1 Ginsengibacter sp. | reverse complement strand
CGGAGAAGGGTGGATGGTTAAAATGACTGTTGACAACCCCGGAGATATTGAAAAATTGATGGGAGCAGATGAAAACAAAGTGCTGGATCGCGACATAATAAGATTGATACAAACCCCGCAAACTTTTCACAGTAAAATTTTGTTGCCTGCTTTTAATATTGATTATAAAGAACCTTTTACGGACGAGGCTACCGTGGTGGAAGCATTCGGATTGAAAGTTCATTTGGTGGAAGGAGAAGAAGATAATATTAAAATAACCACGCCTCTTGATTTGTATGTGGCTGAAAAAATTCTTGAAGAAAGAAGCTGCTAATGTGAAGAATAATTTTTTTTAAACTCTTTGCAATGATGATTCATGCTTCCCCTTTTACAAAATCATTTATAAAGATCATAAATGCGTTTTATCCATTTTTTCCAGGGCGGCAGTTTATTGATTGCTATGGAAGTATAAGATTGTTCCAGCGGGTTAAATTTTCTAAAGAAAAAATTTATTGATGGAATATCAGATCCTTCAAAATCCAAAATTAAATTTTGCCCCGAAAATTCCCTGATCAATTCATGTAATAAAAAAGCATTCGCATCGCACCTACGCCCGTTGGGCAACGTAGCAGAAAGAATGTAATAAATTCTTTTGCTGTCCTTGAAAAATATAGAGATTGAAAGCAGGCTGCCATTTATCGAACTTACTTTTCTTATTAAAAGTTGCTGGTTGCTTTTCAATAAGATGCAAACCTGGAGCAGGTCTTCATAATTTTTTCCCGAAACGTGCGAAACCTTATTTGAATAAACATCCCTGAAAGTTTTGATAGCTTCTTCGATGTTGTTGGAGGGTTCAAAAACTATGTGGGCGTTTATTGCTTTCTTTACTAGATCGCTTCTGAAAGATTCTTTGATTACAGTGAAAGGATGATGTAGAGGAAGAATTAAGTTGCATTTTTTTACAGAATATTTAAGGTGCGCATTGGCATAGTTCAGATTAATTTCCATGAACGGGAATACGTCCAAAGCCTTATATATAAACTGTTCTGTGATCTCATTACTAAAAGCATCCGGGCCGAATATTCCCAATTGCTGTGTGAATGCAGGCTGGCGCAAATAGGAAACCCCAAACTTTCTATTCCACGTCAAAGGCATCACCATTTCGTAATTATTCATAACAAGTGCATCCCAATTTTCGCTCATTATGTCGAGGTAAAATGAATAGGCATAAATTAATCCGTTAGATGCGTTATCAATACAGGCATCCCATTTCATTTTGTCAATATCTTTATGCGGCAGGTACCTGATGTGCATCATTTTTTACAGTTCGGGAATATTTAAAAACCTGTGTAATCTGAAATTTTGTATATCAATGCTGAATGAAATACTATTCGAGAATCTTTTATTTTTTGGAAAGGTTTGCTTAAAATAATCCCTGTAAACTTTGCTGTATAAAATGGGCAGGTAAACGTTTACAATGTTTTTAAATAAAGATACCTGCAGCCCGGCATCATAAATAAATTTACCGGTGCCTGCATCCTTTTTCCATGCTTCGGCGTAGGTGCCTATGTCGAGAAAAACTTTTAGCGGCACCTCAAAAGGCAATACCTGGAAAGGGTTAATCTGTTTTGGAAAATCACTTTCGAGGTTAAGCGCTGTAAGCCAATCATCTGTTTTGCCCACCTTGGCATATCGCATATCAGTGCGCACTTTAAATCCTCCATCGCGCATCATTATTTGTTGTGAAGACGATTTTTCAAATTCATTTCTTCCGATAAAATAATTACTGTAGGTGTAGTCTTCATAACCATTGGGGCCGGTCATGTTTAGCTGGTAGCGGTTGGCTTCAAAGGGGCTGATAGCATTGCCAAGATAAATGAATTTCCCCGCAAATAAACGGGCGCTCATTCCGCGTCCCTTGCCATAGTTAAAAAAGAATTTCCCTTCAAATGCAAGGCGGGCAAAGCCTTTTGCCTGCTCTGCAAGGAGGCTGGCTGAGTAAGGATAAAGAACCCGATTATCCTCAATACTTAGGGTCAATTGATTTAAATATCTTTTTGTTTTGGGGTAGCTGAAAGTCTCAGCCTGGGTAACCGGATCTCTTTGAAAAAGCAAGCTGGTTTCTTCTATAAAATAAGTTTTCCATTGCGCATATTTTATAACCGCACTCGTAGCTTTTTTGTTTTTGAAAACAAGTTTTACAGATGGAACTAATTTTGTAAACCCCATATAATTTTTGGTGCCTGTTGAGTCCGTAAATTCATCCATCGTAAATTTTTCGCCACTGAGTAGCAACTCTGCTTTTCTTATAAAACCATAGCTCATAAAATTATACCCGGCTCTTGCGATACCCGTAAATGTTTTGCTGCCGGTGGCATACATGGGCGCTGCAAAAAAATGAAAACGAGGTTCGGGCAGTGTGTAGTTATGGATCATTCCACCGATCATAAATTTATCGTAATAGTTATAACCTGCCGATGGCGATAAAAAAATGTAGTTGTATTTATCGGTGTTTTTAAAATTAAAGAAGGAAGCAACCTTTATATTTTTTTTTGCAGGGGGTTGTAAATCTCCCTTTTTATTCAACAAAGAAAATATAGTATCCACATTTTTTTGGCTGATGTCTTCAATTACTTTTTTAAAATCTTCGGGGTAGGGATGTTTAAATTTCCAACGCTGGTAATATTCGTGCAAACAACTGTCAAATAAGGGTCTGCCCAAATATTCTTCTAATCTTTTCATCCACAGACCGGTTTTGTAGTACGCTGTTAATCCGTAATTAACTTCCGAAAAATCTTCTGAAAGGGTTTCAATCGGCTGATCTTTTTTATTGGCTATTATAGTTCTGTATCCAATATCATCTTCCTCTTCCGGGATTCTTTTTTTTATAAAATCCTTTGTTTCTTTCAATCCTTCTTTATCGTATTTTAATGCGGAATACCGATTATCAAAATAAGTATTTATGCCTTCATCCATCCACGGATGATCCCTTTCATTGCTCGCCAATATTCCGTAATTCCAATTATGTCCTACTTCATGCTCTATCACCATGTCTAATGATTTCTCGTCGTCCACAGGCGAGATGCTTGTAATGGTAGGGTATTCCATACCACCACTAAAACCCATTTTTGCCTCAACAGCCGTAACAATATTATACGGGTATTCGCCCAGCCAC
>JBDSOE010000149.1:0-8626 GCA_039915005.1 Ginsengibacter sp. | reverse complement strand
AAAATTAGGCCAGGATCCAAAGCTACCCGTACGGATCACACCGGGACGCATCTTTAATGAACCACTGGGAAAACAAACCATTCCATTTTATTACAATCTTTCCAACAGTCCGTACTCGATGCAGTATTACTGGGATTATTTATCTACCAAACACAACAGGGAAGATCACCAGCTTTCATTTTTTAATAAAGAAATACCCGGCTACAGCAACCTGGATTCCGTAGTGCATCCCTTTGTTTTTTCCCTCACTCAATATCCTTTTTACAGGATAGAAGGGCATACCGGAATGAACGTAAATGATGCGGTTACTGCTATCAAAAATTTACGTAGAAGATATGCCCTGAGCTTTGATGTGATGGCCGTAACGGTGTATAATTTTAAAGAATTATTTGCTCAACCCTTTGATAAAAATGAATTTGCTGGTTATGGATTGGAGCATGTAGGTGGCGTTCAAAAAGGATACACTTTTCTGTTGCTTCACGATGGAGAAAAAGAAAATCCCGGCGTTGTGATAGCCGATTTTCAGCTTCCTTTTATGATGGTTACGAGGCCCACTGACGTAACACCAACACCCACTCCGGCACCAACGCCGGTACCGGCTCCAACACCTCCCCCGCCAATTGATGATAAAGAAAAAATAAGAGAGCAGTGGAAAAAAATATCAGAACGAATTGGTGCAGCAAAAGAAAAGCCCGATAAATTACAAAACATACGCGGCCTGAAACCGGAAATAGAAAAAGAATTAAATGATATAGGAATCAATTCTTATTTACAGTTGAGTAAGCTCACTGAAAAAGACATTCCGGTAATGGCCGTCATAATGAACCTGGATCCAAAAACTATTAATGCAAAATGGTTTGAACAGGCAGCAGAATTAGCCAGACAAATGGAATCGCCCTCCATCCGGGATAAAATTGGAACAGCAAATGGAAAAGACGACCTGAAAAAAATAAAAGGTATTGGAGAGAGTATTGAAACGGAATTGAATAAAGTGGGTATTGCCACTTACAAACAACTTTCCCGCCTTACAAAGGATGATATTGACAACCTGGCAAAAGAAATGGGCCGTTCACCGAACACTATAAAAAAAGAATGGTTTACTGAAGCAAAAAAATTAGAGAAGGTCAGATAAAGTTTAGCAGGAAAAGTTCATTATCCAACAACAACATTTTATGACTCAGCAAAAGCATTCCATAAAAAGATTTTCTCTTGAACTGCAAACAAAAAGCAGCCGGCAAAGCCATGCGTTGCAATGGAAGTGTGTAAACCTGGTTAAAGAAGAATTGATAAATAATATAGATGAATTATTGTCTCATTATTTTCCCGGTGATGAAATAGTTCGTATCAATAAAATTGAAATTGACCTCGGTGATCTAACAACCGAAAGCCTCGAAAAAGATTTTGTTGCCAAATGCATGGCTGAACTAACACATAAAATAAAAGCAATACCGTCAAAACAAAAGCAGGAAGATGAGGCCGAAATCACTAATATGACAAAGGAAGAAAACAGCCTGCAACAATTTTTCTTTTTCCTTTCAACAGGCAAAATGCCATGGGCAACTTACCATATCAACTTTATGCAATGGCAAACTGAATTGGAAGACGTCTTACAAACCAGACCTTATTGGTTCAGAAAAACTTTCAGTGGTTTTTTATTAAAAAATCCCCAGACAATTGAACGGCTGGTAATGCAGTTTGACGATGGATTTATAAGCAGGCTAATTGAATTATTTTATCCGGGTTTACAGAAAGAGTATGATCATTTGATAACGATATTAAAAGAAAAAACAGCAGCTGATCAAAACGATATAATAAAAAGAACAGTTTGCATAAAATTACTACCGGTATTATTTGTAGCTGCAAAAAAGATGGATGAAAAAGACATACAGGATATTATTGAATGGATAGGTATCCGGAATTCAAAAGGCGCTGATGAAAAAATACTTTCAGATATTAAAGATGCAATTATTGCCATGGTAAAAAAATTAGATGGGAGTATTGATACAACCGTATTAGCCGAAATGACTGTAAAAAATACAGCCTCTGAAAATATTCTTAAATCAATAAAAAAGGGAACAGAAGGGGGGAAAGTTGAGAATACATCCATCTATATTAATAATGCCGGTATCATTATACTGCATCCTTTTTTACAAAATCTTTTTAAAGTTACCGGCTTAATGATTTTGGAAACTTTTAAAGATAATTTCAGTCAACAAAAAGCAGTACATCTTTTGCAGTACCTCACGAACGGGCAACAGGAGGAACCAGAATATATGATGCCCTTAAATAAAATTTTGTGCGGGCTTTCAGATGAAGAACGTGTTGACCGGTTTATTAAATTAAAAGAAGCTGAAATAAAAGAAGCTGATGAATTATTGCAGGCAGTAATTACACACTGGGCAGCATTGAAAAATACATCAATAGAAGGTTTGAAGGAAACTTTTTTACAACGGAATGGGAAATTAAGTTTTAATGAAGCAGACGGCTTTTGGAAACTTCAGGTAGAAAGAAAAGCGGTGGACCTGTTGTTAGACAAAATTCCCTGGGGATTTTCTTATGTACAATTGCCGTGGATGAAATACGCATTGGTAACGGTGTGGTAAATATTCGATAGCATCTTAAAATCAAATATATTTATTATGAAAACATTTGAATCGCCACAGACGAAAGAAAAAGCAACTTTCTTTTCTGCGTTTAGTAAAAAAACAGGTTCGCAAAATCAACCTTTTTTCCCTCCCTCTCCTCACGTATCCCCGAAGGGTAATTCCTTGTCTCGAACCATCGAATCCAGTGATAATTTTAATACAGAGACTTTGCATGATAAGGCAATAGCCAATACTTGTAAAGAATGTGAAGAAAAAGAAAAGCAATCAATGATTTCTAACAGTACCGTGGTTACTGAAACACAAGCTCTGCCCTCGGCACCATCTTCTAATCCTTGCTCGCCAACGAAAGCAGATTTCACTACAATACCCAGTGGTTCTTTGGCGGCAACTTTTGCAAGCGGAAAACTGGGTGCACCATTTAGTATGAAGGCTAATTTTAACTCCAATGTACCCTGCACCTGTGGCTGTGGCGAATACCGGCAATATGTTAGAGGATATTTTAAATCGAATGGTACTGCTATAACACATCGTCTTTGCGGAAATACGCTTGACCCGGCTGCATTCTATGAAGACTGCGCTACAATTGGAGGAAAAGATTATAAATATGGTTATCATTCTAACAAATTTGCCACCAGTTTTTTTAATAATCCTGACCAGAACGGCGGCTGTGATTTCAATGGAACAGATTACCCCGGCGTAACCGGCGCCTCCGGAGATAAACTTGAAGTAAACCTTGATTTCATTGGCAAATTGGTTGACGCGTGCGACAGCGATAAAGAACTAAAAAAATCTTCATGGTCAGTAAAAGGAAGTGTTACGGTACCTTAAATCACGCTCTATGAAATATTTATTTTTAATCCTTTTTACTTTACTAAATAAATCATGTAATATGGAAAGCAATATCAATTCGCAATTTCATTTGGAACCCGAAGTTGCACAAGGCGAGGACTACACCATCTATCCGGTTGTAAAAAAGAAGTTGCAAAACGAAAAAGTACTTTATACCGTAGATCTGGAAATTAAACAAAAGAATGAGAGCGCAACAATCAAAAATGTATCCGTCGCATTATACGATCCTGAAGGAGTACCGTTTACTATAATGCAAAACGAAAAGAAACTGTATGAAGTAAGTGATGGTTTGGGCAAAACATCTACTTATCAATATATTTTTTCATCGGGTACTCATATTGGAAAGCCTGATGAATTAAAAATAAGTATAAAAAACACCGAACATACTTTTAAAATAAAGTGATTTACACTTACGGGTTTATCCTTAAAAATATTGATGGGCTATCGTAAGAAAGAAAAAGATTAAAAATGCAAAACAACCCTCAGGCTATAATCAATTCTTTTGAACTTCTTCACCAGGTAATCCGCAACCGCCTGCAAGCCCATTTCAATAAAGAACAAAAAGAATGGAACGAAATTTTACCTCCGGTTAAAATAGAAGAAGATGGCTCTCCGATGAATGATTTTATTATTTCTCATCAGCTTACTATTGAAGAATACCTCACACTTTTAATTGCATTGGCGCCTCATGTACAGCCATCTTTTTTTGAAAACATCATCCAGGAATTTTTACCGCAAGGTGGCGATTTTGCAGAGTTTGGCGCTGTAAAAGGAGCTAATCAGCGCAGCATATTGCCCACCGGCGAAACGGTGTTATTTATTTTAGCAGGCAATGATTGGCAAAGACGTTTGCAGTTCCAGCAACTCTTTGGGCCTGACCATTTTTTTTATAAACAAAATATACTCTCGCTGGAACCGGTAAAAGACGGAGAACCCATAATGAGTGGCAGGTTGTTGCCGGGGCAGGAATGGGTGGACAGATTTTTATTCAATAAACTTTCCTCTCCGAAGTTCAGTCCTGATTTTCCGGCAAAAAAAATAAGCTCACAAATGACATGGGATGATTTGATCCTGGCTCCACAAACAATGGACGAAATAGGATATATAAAAACATGGCTGTTGCACAATATCACATTGTTGAATGATGCCAACCTTGCCCGCAAAGTAAAACCCGGCTACCGTGCATTGTTTTATGGGCCGTCGGGCACGGGTAAAACGTTAACCGTTTCACTGCTGGGCCAGGAATTTAATAAAGAAGTTTACCGGATTGACCTTTCGCAGGTAGTATCAAAATATATTGGAGAAACAGAAAAAAATCTTGAAAAAGTTTTTAGCAAAGCAGAAAATAAAGATTGGATATTATTCTTTGATGAAGCCGATGCGTTGTTTGGCAAACGCACTAACGTAAGTAATTCGCACGACAGGTTTGCCAACCAGGAAATATCTTACCTACTGCAAAGGGTGGAAGATTTTCCGGGATTGCTGGTGCTCGCCTCTAATTTTAAAAGTAATTTGGATAAAGCATTTACCCGCCGCTTTCATGCCATGGTACATTTTCCTATGCCCACCATTGAAGAAAGGTTATTGATATGGCAAAAATCACTCCCCGGCTTCCCCGGCCTGGAAAGTACTGTCAACCTTGAAGAGATAGCAGGCCGCTATGAACTGAGTGGCGCATCCATCCTCAACGTCATCCATTTCTCCACGCTGCAGGCGTTAGAGCGGGGCGGACAGGAAATACTGCAAAGCGATTTACTCAAGGGAATCCGAAGGGAGTTTTGGAAAGAAGAAAAAACTATTTGACACAACCCAATAAAGACGGCAACGGTAGCAGGCATAGGTTTTGGATACATAAGAAGCCGGCGGTTATTCTCTCATCAAATGTTTATCAAAACCAAGCGCAACAAGTCTTTCATAAGCCTCCCAGATTGCAGGCGGAATTTCCTGGTAAATTTGAAAGCCCATTTCAGGATAGCATTTAATTCGTTGGAGATCGCCCACCATGATGTTGATCACTTTCTCCATCGGTATTTTATCAGTAGGATATTCTTTAAAAGAAATTTGTGGCGAGGTTACCAACAAACTTTTATCCGGCCAGTGTTTTTTAAAAGTGGCGTAAGACCTTCGTTCCATGTAAGGCTTTTGCACTACAATAAAACTTTGCGGATGCAATCCTTTTTCTTCCAATAGTTTTTGAGTAAACAAAATATTTTCACCGGTGTTGGTTGATTTGTTTTCAATTAAAATAACTTCTGCGGGCACACCCTTTTGTACGGCGATTGCCGCAAATTTATCCGCTTCTTTTTCGGTCCACATTTCTTTGGTAAAATTTCCTAATCCGCCCGACATAATAACCAACGGCGCAAAACCCTGTAAGTATAATTCAGCAGCTCTTTCTGCCACTCTCAGATCGTGACTGCCTAACGCTAAAATACAATCAGACTTCGCAGGAACGTGATTGGTATGATGATACTCCCAAAGCCGCAGTGCCAGGGAAAATATTTCAGAATTGACCATGAAGAAATTTTTTGGAGGTAGGAAGTCCCCTTCTTCCATCGAAGGTATTGATTCTAAAAATGGTGAAAATTCTTTCAGGAACTATTACCTATTTTACAAATGGTTACTCTTACTGCTTTGAAGGTTTAAAATTATCTTGGCGCAGGCACCGGCCAAAGTTGGTGAAGTCTCTCAACTTATTTTCTTTATGAAGAATTGCTCCAGCGGAAAAAGGATTTCAGCAAATATTTTACTTTCATTCACCTTAAATAAAAAAAGCACACCGGCTCATATAAAAGTACTCGAATCAGCCTGCAAGCCCTGTGAAACCGAAGCCATAAGATTATTAAAAGAAGGGCCACATTGGGTAGGAAAACCCGGTGCAAAAGGAAAGGTGAGAATTGAGTTTTAAAAAAAGAATCTTTCGGCTTTTAAGAAAATGTAGTGTTGATGAGCTTTTAGTAATACTCAATTTCAACAATTCAAAAGTAGTTTTCCAAAACTTTCTCTCGTAAAAACACGATTGATACAGTAAATTCAGTAGCTCAAAAATTAAGCAGTATCGCTCTTGCGCAGGGTATGCTACCACTGTATCTTTGTTCCAGAAGTTGATTGATGTTCAACAAACATTAATCAGAAATCCAAATCCATTGAAAAGAAACCATTTCCCTTAATCCAGGAAAAACCAATAAAAATCCGATATCAGTCAACTTCTTTTTTTTTGAATTCAATGCCTTAGAAAAATAGTAATCCCAATGAAAACCAGGCTATAAAAAGCCGTTCCCATTATCCAAAAGAAAACCAAACCCAAAAGATCAAGTAATTAAAAACTTTCGCTTTCATCAGCGAAAGTTTTTTGTTTTACTCTTATCCTTTACCCCGTATCACGCGCCAATCAAAAATAATTATCAGTTTTTCTTATAGGCCAAGACTAAGAATTAAGAACTGTCACCGGTTGATGGGGACACCAACCGGGGCACGCCGCCGTGGGCGATGTCTCCACCATCACCTTCGTTGCAGCAATGAAACCATTTGAAACGCACCCGATAAAACTGAAAAAATTAAAATCTATATTTTGGAAAACGCTGCCATATACAACCTATACCCGGCTGAATGAAGCAGGGATTAAATCTTAAATTTCTTTGCCGGGCTTACTCTTTATTTCTTGGTTTGTATAGTTTCTTTCTTTACAGCTTTAGCAGGTTTTGCAACTTTTTTTGCTGTAGCCTTTTCGCCGGAAGTAGCTACCTTCTTAGCTTTTGGAGCGGCAGCTTTCTTAACTTTTGTTTCGCCGGATACGGTCTTTACAGCAGCCTTTGCTTTTACAGTTTCCTTTTTCTTTGCCACTTTAGGCTTTTGATTTACTTCAATATCCACTGTTTCGGGAACAGTGATCACGCAATTGTCAATAAAAAAATCAGAAGCGGGAACGTAATTTTGTGCGTTATAATCATTCACCCATCTTCCGTCGTTTAGTAAAAAACGGTATTGATAAGTTTTTCCTGCTTCCAATTGAACTATAGTTTTAAAAGAGCCGTCTTGCTGCTTTTTCAATACAAATTTTTTTTCAGGAGTCCAGTTATTAAAATCTCCCAGTACTACCACTTCGGTAGCGCCTTCCACTGCTTCTACAGGCAAGGAAAAAATGATGTCTTTTTTCATAAAGTTTTATTTTCTGTTTGTTTACCGGCTTATTATTTTTTGCGGGTAAATTATAAATGTTTAAAAAATATAAAAACCCATAAAACAATTAAGTTTATGGGCCTGATGTAATTTTTTATTTAGTAAGAATAACTGTTTGCTATTCCGATTTGATGACCAATCATTAAATGTTATTAATACCACTTACGACCTCTAAAACCACAACCCGCTTCGTCTCCAATATTAAGAACTGGTGCAAAGCTAAAATATTTTTTACCGGGCTCATGCTGATTTTAAATTATTAACTTTTTATAAAACCTAAATACAAGAATGTTAATCAATCCCACTGCCACAATCAACTTCAGATTCATTTAACTCTAAAATGTCTTCAATGACCCTAATATTTTCAGAATCACTTTTTCAAGAAAAAATCGTGTAGCCATCCATAATTTTTCTGCGTGTTTTTCAAAAGACTTTTCTTAATTCAACAAATACTTTTTTTGCTTTAAGCGTTGAAGAAAATCAATTTTTTGGGTTTATTAAGGGGGAGATAATTTTCTTAGTTATTCACCCCTTTTAATATTGTCAAAAAGATTTTGGATACATTATTTAGGAGTTGGCGATTTATGGAAACAATTGCATTTTGAATTCTGTCCACACAAGCTATAATCTTAAAATATTTTCACTCCCTTTTCCCATTTTCCCAATAGCTTTGAACTTCTTAATTCAAGCCCCGTATCATGCAAAAGAATTATAAAAAATACCTGCTTTCAATTATTCTAATGGCAACCACTGCGTGTTCACTTTTTGCACAGCGAACAAAAAAAACTGCTGTGATTGCAGAAGGCGTGGTTACTTATTCTTTCAGGAGCAATGGAAAAGAAATGAGAGGTGCGCCTCTTCATTTATTTTTTAAAAACAATATTGCTAATTTGGTCCAGGGGAAAAATCAGGAGAAGAAGGAAGGGCAATACATTGATTATAATCAGCAGGCAACTTACCAGGTACTTACTCTTAAAGATGGCAGCCGATTC
>JBDSOE010000123.1:0-3602 GCA_039915005.1 Ginsengibacter sp. | reverse complement strand
GCCTTGCGGGGCATGGAGAGGCGGGTGTGCTGGTAGAAATCATGAATGAGGACGGAACCATGGCGCGGCTCCCGGAACTTAAAAAAATAGCTGCCAAACACAATTTGAAACTGGTTTCCATAAAAGACCTGATTGCTTATCGTCTTAGCATAGAAACTCTTATAAAAGAAGAGGTGAGGGTAAAAATGCCAACCAAATACGGCGAATTTGAATTGATTGCTTTTACACAACTTAATACCGGGGAAGTACACATGGCACTTAAAAAAGGAGATTGGGAAAAAGGCGAACCCATATTGGTAAGGGTGCACTCCAGTTGTATGACTGGCGATATTTTAGGCTCTCTGCGATGCGATTGCGGCGACCAGTTGCACACTGCCATGAAAATGGTAGAACATGAAGGAAAAGGATTGGTACTCTACATGAACCAGGAGGGGCGCGGTATTGGTTTGCTCAATAAATTGAAAGCCTACAAACTGCAGGAGCAGGGAATGGATACCGTGGAAGCCAATATTAAATTAGGGTTTTCTATGGATGAAAGAGATTATGGAGTGGGCGCGCAGATTTTAAGAGAACTTAATATTTCAAAGATCAGGCTTATTAGCAATAATCCTAAAAAGAGGGCTGGGCTTCTTGGCTACGGGCTTGAAATAGTGGAAACCGTTCCTGTGGAGATCGCTCCCAATATTTATAATGAAAAATACCTGAAAACAAAAAGAGATAAGATGGGGCATAAAATTTTAGCGAAAGGATAGGAGAAGTACGTTTAGTATTATGATACAAAGCCAATAAAACCATACGCATCATTTTACTTCTTTTTAATAATTTACAATGAATTAAGAATGCGTATTGTCTCCATCCTTGATAATGATTTTTATAAGTTCACTATGCAAAATGCGGTGGTGAATCTGTTTCCTAAAGCGCGTGCTAAATATGCGTTTATTAATCGCGGCCATCATGCATTCCCTGATGGATTTGGAAAGGCTTTGCAAAATGAAATTGCACAACTGGCCCAATTAAAACTAACCGCGGCAGAAAAAAATTTTCTGTCGCTTTACTGCCCTTATCTCGCTCCCACCTACCTCGATTTTTTACAGGGATTCCGATACAATCCCAATGAAGTTTCTGTTTCACAAACCGGTCCTGAATTATCGGTTACCATTGAAGGATATTGGTATCGAACTATTTTATGGGAAGTGCCCATAATGTTTTTGATCTGCGAATTATTTTATGAAATGACGGGGCAACAAAGAGTTTCCGACAAGGAAGTAGCGCTGACCGCAAAAAATAAAATTGAAAAATACAAGGCATTGCATATCACCATTGCCGATTTTGGAACCCGGCGCAGGCATTCTTACGAGGTACAAAAGATGGTGGTAAAAACATTGAAAGAATATGGAGCCGATTGCTTCATCGGCACCAGCAATATTCACCTCGCGATGTTATTGGGTACCCGGCCCATTGGCACTCATGCGCATGAGTGGTTTATGTTTCATGCGGCAAAATTCGGTTTCAAAATGTCGAACTCACTGGCGCTGGAAAATTGGGTGCAAGTGTATCGTGGTGATCTCGGTATTGCGTTATCAGACACATACACCACGGAAGTTTTCTTCCAGGCATTTGATAAGAAGTTCAGCAAGCTCTTTGATGGCGTGCGGCACGATAGTGGCGACCCACTTGAATTTGCAGATAAAACGATTGCCCATTACCAGCAATATGGTATTGACCCTTTATCCAAAACAATTATTTTTTCCGATTCATTGGATTATGAGAAAGTAAAACACATCGCTGATTACTGCAAGGGAAAGATCGGTATTTCATTTGGCGTAGGTACCGACTTTACCAATGATGTGGGATTAGAACCCCTGAACATTGTTTTAAAAATGACAGATGCCTTGCCCGATGAGGGAGTATGGAACCCGGTAGTAAAACTGTCGGATGAGAAAGGGAAATATACCGGTGATACAGAAGCTATCCAGCTTGCCAAAATTGTATTAGGCCTGGATGATACAGTGTAAGGATTAAAAAATCTTACGGATCTTCTTATCATTCTGCTCTTACATAAAAAGGCAATCGTGAGGATATTAAATTATATAAATTTGCAAAAAATTTTTATAGATATGATTAAATTAATAGGATCTTCCCATCAGGGAAAACTTACGGTTTTGGTTCCTAAAGAATATGATGAAAAAGAGATTGAAATAATGATTGTTTCTTCAAGAGATAGGGAAAACGTTATCAGTAAAAAGATTGAGAGAAATAACAAGGTAGAGAAATTGGTGAGTATTTTGGACCCAGTTACTGCATCCTGACTTTCTTAATAAAACAGGATACCCGCAATTAATATAATTTTGTAGGTTTTTTTAATTGAAAAATCTCTAATGATGTTTTTATATTCTTTCCATAAAATTTATGAAATAAATTAGCATCGCACGATTTATATTTTTAGTATAACCGTAAAATTCAGGATAGGGAATTGACGGAGTTTTCATTTTTCATCTTTTAATTCATCATTGCAAAATTTGATCTTTTTAGATAAACATAATTAAACACTAATCTTAATTAAAAAAAATGCACATCGTTTTTCAGCAGGCAGATGTAAATATTCTTTCCAAAAGTTTTGACCTTGATGAATCTTTACGCCAGGAAATTTTTGAAATAAAAGATGATTATGCAGTAGGCCCTTTATTAAATATTTATTCGGAAGAAGCAATAGCAAACAGAAAAGAATGGTGGCTCAAAGTATTGTCGGGCGGTGATTACAGTGGATCGGTGGATACGGGCAACGTAAATGATGCTAAAACATTCCAGGAAATATCAAGTCAGTTACAATCTAATGAAGAAGAAAATATGTGGATTTGGGTGGCATCAAATAAACATGACGTGTCGGGTTATTATTGGCTTATTTCGCAATTAAAAAGTTATGTAGGAAGGGTATATGTTTTGCATTTAAATAACCTTCCTTTTATAAATGAAAATGGAAATATTTTTTACCCGGAGAATTTATATGAAATCCCTCCGAAGGAGTTTTTAAAAGCAAAGAAATTAGCGCGCCAGGTTACCGCTTCAGAATTTGAAATAGATCCTGATGAATGGGCGAAGCTCTGTAATGAAAATAAAATGATTCGCATTTCAGAAGGCGCTAAGAAATTATCTCAGCACAATGAAGATTTCTACGATAAATATTTGTTGGATTTTATTACTACTGACTGGCAGAAAGCCAGTAAAGTTATCTACCAGTTTTTGGGTAAATCAAAACAAACTACCGGTGATGCGTACCTGCTTTGGCGGCTGAAGCAATTAATAGAAAATAATACCATAGACGCGCAGGGCGAGATAAAAAACATGAAAGATTTTGAGGTAAAGAAAAAGGTAGCTGCCGGTGCCGAAGGTGAGAGAGCGGGGAATGAGGGTTGAGGGTTGAGGAATGAGGATTGAGGATTGAGGATTGAGGGGCGATAATTTAATAACGTAATAATTCACTAATTCAATTCATGTCTAAATTTTTAATTATTGGCCTGGGCAATCCTGGAAAAGAATATGCGCATTCAAGGCATAATATCGGGTTTGATGTGCTGAATGCTTTTGCACTAAAAAACAATATT
>JBDSOE010000105.1:0-5506 GCA_039915005.1 Ginsengibacter sp. | reverse complement strand
TCACCAACCCCTGGCTATTGCTGTTATAGGTGGGTTTATAATTGCACTTCCTTTGTTATTGATCGTGTTGCCTTCGATGTTGAGGCTCTTGTATAAAAATTATGTGCCCAAAAAATGGTAGCGGAATAAAAATGTTTTTTTGAGGGGTTACAAAATATTTTTCTTTTCCCTGTTATTGTTTAATTTTTAAGCACCTTCACCATTTTTTGTTTTATAAAAGAACCGATACATACAATGCCCTCATCTATTCATGACATAAAAAAAGATTTAGAAAAGTGCGACAAAAAAGAGTTGCTCGCCTATTGCCTGCGACTGGCAAAATATAAAAAAGAAAATAAAGAGTTGCTTGGATTCTTACTTTTTGAAGCAGATGATATTACCAGGTATATAGAAAACGTAAAGCAGGAAACGGAAACCTTTTTCCATGAAATAAATAAAGCCAATATTTATTACATTAAAAAAAGCGTAAGGAAAATTCTTAGAAATATTAATAAGCACATTCGCTTTGCCGCATCCAAACAGGCAGAAGCAGAATGGCTCATTCATTTCTGCAACTGTTTCCAAACTTATTCTATCCCCATTAAAAAGAGCCGCCAGTTGCTAAATCTATTTGACAGTCAAATAAAAAAGATAGATGCCGCTTTGTCTTCGCTTCATCCTGATCTGCAATATGACCTTAGGAAACAGATTCAGTTCTGAACAATTCCAAGGCATTTATCCTGACATGATTTCTCTTTATTTTCTTTTGAACATTTTCAAAATTTTCTTTAGTTTTATATCTCATCAAATAAAAAGGAGGTATTCATGCAATCTTCGGATAGAACATGGATGCCTGCTCTAACCGTAGGTTAGCAGGTCTCCATCAAAATAATCTGAGGCGCTATGCAGCGCCAATACCATCGGCCTAAAAACCGGTGGTTTTTTAATTTATGATTCCGGCTGGGTTACTTTTTTAAGAAGGAGGAATATAGTTTTATTTAATCCCGTAAAAGAAAAAAAATGAAAAAGTTATTATTTACTGCCTTGGTCGCAGGCTCTTTACTGGCTTGCAATTCCGCTTCTCAGGAAAATAAAAATGAGAAAGATTCAACGGTAAACGCCATTGAAAACAAAACGGATTCCGTCAAAAACCAGATTCAGGAAAATACCGACACTGCAAAAGCAAGACTTGAAAGAAGCAGTGATTCCGTTAAAAAGAATGTGGAAGACAAATTTGACAAAAAAGATTCGTTGCTGAAAAAATGATTAAAAAGAGGGGCTGGTATTCCTTTTCCCTCCTTTTTTATAACAAGCAATCGTTAAAGCCTTTCTGTTCTCAGAAGGGCTTATTTGTTGCGGCCTTGTCCACAGAAAATTAATAGGAATCTTTTTTTAAAATAATATTTAAATTATTTTAAACTATGAGTAATTGCGTTACTTTTATAGAATAAAATTTATTTAACCCTAAATCGTTAATCATGAGCCCTAAAAAAATTATCCCTGTTTTATTAATGGCAATGTGTATTACATTGGTAACTCCTTTGTTTGCTTCCAACCCGAATCCCTCCGCTACAACTGAAACTCCGAAAGAAGTAATGGCCAAACAAATCGAGAGCCGTTTGGTGGAGATTAAAAACATGGATAAAATTAATTTAAGTACTGCAGAGAAAAAAGAACTAAGGAAAGAAGTGAAGGACTTAAAAAAGCAAGCCAGAAGTAATGGTGTTTATTTGTCTGTGGGAGCAATAATAATTATTATTTTATTGCTCATTTTGCTTTTGTGATCGCTAATTATTTATTAATAAAAATGCCCGTTAATTAGCGGGCATTTTTTGTGGTGAGTTGGGCATGGATTAAAAACAAATCTTTTTAAAATAGGACAAGCTGATTCATTTTTGAATCTTTGTTAAGATTGAAAATGCGTCATGCATTATTCTTTTTACCTGCCACAACCATTACCACGCCTACTATTGCGAGAAAACCACCGGCATAACTGGGCCAGCCTATCCATTTATTTTCTGTCTTGCTTACCTGTATAGGGCCTACATCAATAATATTCTTTTTAACAGGAACTGAAAATCCCTGGATGAGAATCATAACAATTCCGATTGCGATTAGAACCCAACCTATTGTTTTCATTTTTAAAAGTTTTTATGAAAAATGTTTAACTTATTTCAGCCTTCAGAAATAAATGACAGGCTGAAGTAAACCAACTACAAAAGTCAAGCCGATAATCAATATGATATTATTTGTTAGGGAAGACAGGACTGTTTCCTGCCCCTGACATTTTATGATCATCTGTTTTGAAAAATCTGATTTTTAATTTGCTTTAATGCCTCTTCCACTTCTTCCACAGGCATTTTGCAGGTTTTGTTTTTACATACATAGATCATAGTCTTACCTGCTATTAATTTATCCTGCAGAAGTGAAAGATTTCCTTCAGTATTTCCTCCCAAATAAATTGAATTGGGTAAATAATTTTTTTGAAATTGAGCGAGTTTTTCTTTCCAATCATTTCCTGCAATTGCAACCTCAAAAGGGGAGAAGACCTGCAAAGCCAATGCCTGTGCCCAATTACTATAATACCCGAGGTTCGGCTTTGCATCTTCTATGATGTTCTTAACCATCTGAACTGACTTGTGCTCGTAATCAGTATTTTCAAAATACAGGCTTAGCGTCAATAAATTTTTAGCCATCTCACTATTGGATGATGGTATTACATTGTCAGAAACTTCCATTTTTCGGGCAATTAAATTACTGTATTGATCATCAGTATAAAAAAACATTCCGGATGTTTTATCAAAAAAATGGTGCACTGTATATTGAGAAATGGCATTCGCTTTATGCAAATAATTTTCATCAAAACTAACCTGGTAATAATCAATGAGTGTGCTTATCATAAAAGCATAATCATCAAGAAATGCCGGGATATTTGCTTTCCCGTTTTTATAATTTCTGTACAAGCCATTTTCCTTTGTTGAAACATTTTTCAAAAGAAAATTGATATTGGTTTCTGCCATTTTTAGGAAATCCTTTTCTCCAAAAGTTTTGTACGCATCAATCAGACCCTTTGACATCAGTGCATTCCATGAAGTCAATATTTTATCATCCGTATGTGGCCGAATACGCTTTTCCCTTGCATGAAACAATTTTCCTTTTAAGTCTTTAATTTTCAATTCAAGTTGGTTTTCCGTAAGATTATATTTTTTTGCTGTGTTTTTATCACCCTCATTTATATCCGGGATATTTTTATTGTGCTCCCAATTTCCTGCGCCGGTTATTCCAAAGTAGTCACAAAACAGGTCAGCTTCATTTCCCAGCGTCTCTTTAATTTCCCCGCGATTCCACACATAAAACTTCCCTTCTTCGCCCTCGCTGTCTGCATCTAACGAAGAGTAAAAACCACCTTCGGGTGAGGTGAGTTCGCGTTTTACAAAAGTGATCGTTTCATAAACTATCCTTTTGTACAATGGATTTTTTGTGATTTGAAAGGCATGGCTGTAAAGGCTTACAAGCTGTGCATTGTCGTAAAGCATCTTTTCAAAATGGGGCGCATGCCAGTTGGCATCTGTGGCATATCGGGAAAAGCCACCACCTACCTGGTCGTAGATTCCTCCCCACGCCATATTATTGAGCGTAGTTTTAACAACATCAAGAGCCATTTTATTTCCGGTTAAATAATGATATTGCAATAAATATTCCCAGATGGATGGCATGGCAAATTTCATGGCGCCGGTGGTTCCGCCCTTCGTTTTATCAATTCTTTTTTCCATTTTTAAAAACATTTCATCCAGTGTGTTCTTGTTGAATGAAGCAGGGTTGGTATTGAGTGGGACGTTTTCAATGTCCCTGATTCCTTTTGCCACGTTCTCTGCCTGCTCTTCTAATTTGGGTCTGTCTTTTTTATATAAATCAGCAAAGTATTCTAATAGCTTTATCCAGTTTTGTTTTGGAAAATAAGTGCCTGCAAAAAATGGTTTCCCATCGGGCATTGCCAATGCATTTAGTGGCCAGCCTCCATTGCCATTAATCAAATAAGCTGCATTCATGTAAACCTGGTCCACATCTGGCCTTTCTTCCCTATCCACTTTTATGCATACAAAATTTTCATTCATAATTTTGGCTACTACGGTATCCTCGTAACTTTCGTGTTCCATTACATGACACCAGTGACAGGCTGCGTACCCGACGCTTATCAGCAACATTTTGTTTTCTTCTTTTGCTTTGTTCAGCGCCACATCGCCCAAGGGATACCAGTTAACAGGGTTGTGCGCATGTTGCAAAAGATAAGGACTTGTTTCTTTTATCAGCGAATTGGTGTACATAAATTTTTTATTTTCTTGGGTGGAAGAAGGAGTTTGCCCGCAGGAAGAAAGTGCTATAAAGAAAATACAAATTGCAGGGAAGCAGGCAAACCTGGTCTTTTTCATTTTTTTTATAAAGGTAGGGAAGGGATTATGAATCAAAATGCCAGGAGTGATAATGGTTCATTTCAATAGGTTGCAAAGGTTGGTAACCTTTATAAAATTTTATTCCAACCAAAATATTTTTTCTGGGTGGGCAACCTTTGTTCTGTAATAAAATTTTTTAGGTATAATTTAGCTTTTGATGGCTACACAAATATTTACTAACATCAGTCTGCTTGCCGGCACGGGAAATTCATCCGGCTTTATCCGGGGGGAGAATCTTTCATATTTGCCGGTTATTGAAAATGCCTATCTCATTGTTGAAGATGATACCATTGCCGAAATGGGCAAAATGGAAAATTTTCATTTCAGCAAAAATGATGTGCCGCCAAACACTGTCATTCTTCCTGCCTGGTGCGACAGTCATACGCATCTTGTTTTTGCCGGAAGCCGGGAGGGGGAGTTTATTGATAAAATAAAAGGAATAAGTTATGCTGAAATTGCCGCCAAAGGCGGGGGCATCCTTAATTCTGCCAAAAAACTAAATGATACTTCTGAAGGCGAACTTTTTAATGAAGCGTGGAAACGATTGAAAGAAGTAAGCAAGTTAGGAACGGGAGCCATAGAAATAAAAAGCGGCTATGGGTTATCGTTAGATGGTGAATTAAAGATGCTGCGGGTAATAAAAAAATTAAAAGAAAAAAGTTCTCTTAAAATAAAATCAACTTTCCTGGGTGCTCATGCTTTTCCCCTTGAGTATAAAGAGAATCATCATGGATATATAGATTGTATTATTAATCAAATGTTGCCCATTATTGCAAAAGAAAAACTTGCAGATTATATAGATGTATTTTGTGAAAGAGGATTCTTTTCAGCAGAAGAGATGAAAAGAATTTGCGAAGCGGGAAAAAATTATGGCCTGAAACCCAAACTGCATGTCAATCAATTGAACAGCATCGGAGGAATAGAAGCGGGTATGGAACTGGATGCATTATCAATGGATCATTTAGAGACACTAACGTCTGATGATATTAAATTATTAGGAAAATGTAACGGAGCTTCCACACTGTTGCCAACAGCGGCATTTTTCCTGAGAATGCCTTTGCAACCGGCGCGCAGCC
>JBDSOE010000077.1:0-3087 GCA_039915005.1 Ginsengibacter sp. | reverse complement strand
CATTGGGAACGATAAGACCACCATCTGTTCGGGCTCCGTAATTTTCTATTTGTCCATTTCCATATAATTCATTTATTAGACGAATATCGACATCCAGGTTGTCGTTAAATGCTTTACGTACAGCATGTGCAGAAAAAAGGTAGTTATAACTTGAAGAGTAGTTTCCTCCTACCCCATAAGAGCCTCCTGAACCAAAGGCGCCACTTCCCCGTTCTTTATTTTCGTAAAATATTTTATAATTATTCAGGTTAACTTTTGCGCTTAAATCAATCCAACTGTTCAACTGAGCCTTCAACATTACATTTGCCAATAATGATTTTTCATGATTGGTATTATTTACGTTGTCAATCCTGTTAAAAGTTGCGTTAACCTGGCTATTCCATAATCCATATCCATAATTTTTCATGGAACCGTCCGGGTTGCGATAGTTTTCTCTCCACGTTGCCAAATCTGTATTTCTTGGAACTGCATAATAAGTCATGAAACCAAGGTTTTGTCCTCCAGGCCAAAAAAACCGACCTTGCCCATAAGGATTTAATGCATCGGTCATGGCATAACTGGCACAAGCATCAATAGAAAACACCTTGCTCAACTGACCAGTGGTTCTAAAATCAAAAGAATTCCTTTCCACTTTATTGTTGGGTAGTGTACCGTTGTTGTTTAGATTGGAGTAAGAAAGACGGTAAGTAAATTTATCGCCACCACCGCTCAAGGCTACGTTATTATTAATGTACCTACCCTGCTGATAAAAAGTTTTCCAATTATCGGGCATAGGCGAGTAGGGAATCATTTTAGTAGGGTCATATTCTGCGGGATGTAAACTGCCATCCATTTTTGGCCCATAACTGTTGGAGGTATTTATTTGTGTGCCATCTGGCAAAAAATTGCCCTCTCTTTGATAAGGAAACCCACGGCCATAAATATTCTGCAAGGGAACTCCATTTTTATAGATATTCTCTGTTTGATAGGTGCTGTTAAGAGATATACCCAGCCCCTGATTCAATTTCCCTTTTTTGGTGGTAATAACAATGGCACCGTTTGCACCACGTGAGCCATATAAAGAAGTGGCTGCAGCGCCTTTCAACACAGTTATTGATTCATAGTCGTCCGGATTCAGATTCTTCAACTGTGAGCCTGCGTCAACGCCATCGGCATCATAGGTATTATTTTCTATTACCATTCCGTCAATAACAAACATTGCCTGGTTTCTGCCATGCCGTAATGATTTGGCACCGCGAATCATTATGCTTGGAGAAGATTGCACTCCTGAAGCACCCATGACGTTAATGTTAACACCCGCCACTTTGCCCTGCAGTGCCGTGATGGGAGATACCGTATTGGCTCGCACTACTTCATCAGCTTTCACAGTAGATACTGCATAACCCAACTTTCTGTTTTGCTTACTAATCCCTAATGAAGTTATGACCACTTCACCTAACTGAGCCGCAGCATTTTCTAAAACTATATTTAATTCAGTGCTCCCCCCTACTCTTATTTCTTTTGGTTTTAAACTTACCGAACTAAATATCAATACCGTATTGGCGCTTTTTATCTTTATAGTGAAATGACCATTTTCATCCGTAACACCTCCAGTTTGCGTACCTTTTATCAGATAAGAGGCGTTCGACAACGGATTACCATCAGTGTCTTTTACGGTACCTGTAATTTGTCTTTCCTGTGCAGAAGAAATCAGCGCTACACAAAAAAACACTGATAGAAACAGTAGCATCCACTTTGATTGTCGTTTCATTAGATTTTAATTTTAATTTTTAAATATTTAAGAGACCTTATAAGAAAAAAACACCCACTTTTTTGTTCATGAATACAATTGGTTTAATATAAATTTGTTATTAAATATTTGCATTTACATTTAAGATTTGCGTTACAAAATTTTTATCAAAATTTTCCACCACCAACTCTGCCCCACCAATTAATTCCGCGTTATTACTAAAGGGTGAGATCACAATTTCAGTGTAGGTGGCAAGCCGTGGAATACAATATTTATTTACCGCCTGCTGTATGGGAGCCAGCAGCATGTTCCCGGCCATGGCGCCTCTTCCGCTTATAACAACCAACTTTGGGTTTAAAATATGAATAAGAATGGCGATCCCTTTGCCGATGTTGTACGCCGTTTCCGATAATAATTCAACTGCCAGTTGATCTCCTTTCAGCGCTGCATTGATAACTGATGTGGAAGCCTCTTCAAAATCATCGGAGATTTGTTTTATTATGGATACTCTCCCCTTAGCTAACTCTTCTTTTGCTTTTGCAAGTACCACCAGCATGGAGGCTTCTGTTTCCAGGCAACCGCTTTTACCACAACTGCACAATTTATTATTTTCAAAAAGTGGGATGTGACTAAATTCTCCCGCAAAACCATTGTTGCCGCGGAACAATTTTCCATTCAGGATCATTCCCAATCCCACACCCCATCCAAGGTTAATGATCATGGCATTTTTTCTATCCCGCGCAGAGCCCAACTTTAATTCCGTAAGCGCTATCAGGCTGGAATCATTATCCATAAACACCGGCATATTAACAAACTGCTCAATGTGTGCGGGTATGCTGGCCCCATCGTTATCCATAAAGGAATAATTAACCCCTTTGTCAATATCCACAAAACCTGGCATCCCTATTCCTACACCTACCAATTTGTTTTTGTCAATTCCACATTTTTTAATAAAATCGTCAATGTATTCTGTCAGCGTAGAAAGAGCCTTTCGATTTTGCGGAAGTACCAGGTTGTATTTTTTCAAAGAACTTACCTCACCATTTTGTAGATCAATTATTCCGATACGGGTAATCAATTGATCCATCGCCACGGAAACCGCATACATTTTTCCGGCTACCAAAGAATACATTAAAGGCCTTCTGCCGCCCGTGGAAGTAGCGTATCCACTTTCTTTTAAAACCTCTTCTTCCTCTAATTCATTCAAAATCCGGGTGGTTAATGGCAGGCTTTTTTCAATCCGTAAACTTATTTCCAAAGCAGAGAGAATATTTCCAAAACACAATTCCTTAATAATCTTTCTCCTGTAAAAAATGGTTTTATTAATCATTCGTTAAAAATAGTTATATTATTGAACT
>JBDSOE010000064.1:0-11161 GCA_039915005.1 Ginsengibacter sp. | reverse complement strand
AAAGTGTATTAAGTAAAGACGAAGAAGAAAAACTAAAAGAATTATTTAAAGTAGAGATCCCTCAAATGCATGTTTCGGTTGAAGTAAAAGGGCTAAATCCTGATACACCTCCCGTTATTGCAACCCGACCTGAATTTATGCGCCGCATGAAAGATATGGCTATGGCGGGCGGAGGCGGCATGGGAAGCTTTTACGGGAACATGCCTGAAGAAGTTACCCTGACTGTAAACGGAAACCATCCTGTGTATCAGAAAATTTTAAAAGAAGACAATAAAGATCAGCAGGAAAATTTCGTGAAGAATTTAACTGACCTGGCATTGCTTTCACAGGGATTGTTAAAAGGGAATGAACTAACGGCCTTCATTACACGCAGTGTGGAAATGATGGAAGGAAAAGCGAAGAGTAAAATAATTACAGAAGTATAAATTCAAAGGAATAAATTTAAAAGACCATCTTCAGTAAAACAGAGATGGTTTTTTTAGTTTTCATCCGGAGCCCATGATAAAATGCTTAGTTCCAGGTAGTCCATTTTAAGCAGATAATATTCTTCCATAAATCCGGCGCTTAAAAAGATTTCTTTGTGAAGCGGGTTGATATAAACAACATAAATCTCTCTTGGATATTCCTTCAATGATTTCAGCATATTTTTTACCACTTTCAGCATTATAATTTTATCAAAAGGATTGAAGAAAAAGAATACGCAATCATCTTTCTGAATGGAGTAATTAACGGCATCATCGCAAATGATGGTAAATTTGGTTTGGGGAAATTGTGATTGTATTTTATTGCAATTTTCTTGTGCGAGGGCACATAAAGAAGCTGCGAAATCAATTCCTGTAATTTTTTTGAAACCGTAATGAGCAGCTACCACCATCACTCTTCCTTTGCCGGAGCCAAAGTCTGCCAATGAGCCTTTGGCCTGTACTTCCGCCAGAAAATCAAATGCTTTTTCCAGCAAAAAATAATTGGCACCCTGGTAAATGGATGCGTGAGATTTATTGTCTCCTTTTACACTGAGTGTTTGTAATCTGTTGATTTGTACGGATTCGATCTGGTATTTTTTTTCTCCTTTTATTTCATGATAAATTGAAAAAAATGCAAGCCTGAAATTCCAGTTGCTGCCAATGAAATAAAAGTATTTGAAAAATTTTATGAAGTTCATTGATGAGGCTTAGATGGTTTTATTGTTGAATTCTTTAATGGTTAAATGGTTGGATGGTTCAATGTAATCATGAAATACTTAGGAGGGTGAAAAAAGAAGTATAGATGTCATGTTCAATCCTTAATTATCTAATCACTCTTTATTCGGACAGCCTGAAATCAATCACCTTTAGCTGGAGATGGGTTTCTCCATTCCACTCATTTTCGTCAATGGTATAAACCAAATCAACCGGTTTGTTTTCTGCGAGTAATGAAAATTTTTCAGAAAGATTAAATCCTATTCCGGTGAGTGTGATGTTTTCATTTTTTACAACAAAGCGGATGTGTTGTTCTTTTACAATTCTTGTCCATTCAGTATTTTGTATCTTTTTTGTGATGAACACGGGACGAGGATTTTCGGGGCCATAAGGTTCCATCTGTTTAATGATGTTGAAGAATTTTTCATTGATACTTTTGAAAGTAATTTCGGCGTCAATGATTAGTTCGGGAATAAGCAGCCGCGGCTCAATGGAGGCTGAAACGACCTCTTCGAATTTATTGCTGAACGCGGTTACATTATCCGGGAGCATCGTCATACCTGCTGCGGCAAAATGGCCACCATACCCAATCAGATATTCGCGGCAAGCATGAATGGCTTCGTACAAATTGAAACCTGGTACGCTTCGGGCGCTTCCGCCTACTAATTTTTCTCCTAGCGTGAGCACCACCGTGGGGCGATAATATTTTTCAATGAGCCGGCTGGCTACAATTCCTACTACGCCTTTGTGCCAGTGAGATTGAAATAAGACGGTTGATTTTCTGCTTATCATTATTTCATCATTGGCAATCATTGCCAGCGCTTCTTCTGTAATCGTTGAATCGGCATCCTTCCTGTCGCTATTATCGCTATGCAACATCTCTGCAAACTCTTTTGCCTTTGTATAATCATCTTCTATAAACATCTTCACGGCTTTTGCCGCGTCATCCATGCGACCGGCCGCATTTACACGGGGAGCAATAATAAAAACCACATTGTTTATAGTAAATGCTTTCTGTACACCGCTTAGTTCTACCAGGGCTTTAATTCCGGCACATGGCGTGGCGTTTAATCTTTGCAAACCGTAGTAGGCTAATATCCTGTTTTCCCCTGTGATGGGAACAATATCGGCGCCTATAGCCGTTACTACCAGGTCAAGATAACAAAGATATTCTTCTTCGTGTAAGCCTAACCGTTGTGATAAAGCGGTAATCAGTTTAAAGCCTACGCCGCAGCCGCAAAGCTCTTTATAAGGATACCTGCAATCTTTTTGTTTGGCATTTAAAACGGCATCGGCGGGTGGTAAGTTTTCATCGGGAAGATGGTGGTCACAAACAATAAAACCAAGGCCTAACGTACATGCGTATTCGATTAATTCAACTGATTTTATTCCGCAGTCTAAAGAAATAATTAAATCAAAATTATTTTCTTTGGCAAAATCAATTCCCTGGCGGCTCACTCCATACCCTTCTCTATAGCGGTGCGGAATGTAGAAATCAATATTTTCTTCGCAATATATTTTTCTAAAAAAACGATATACCATGGCTACCGATGTAGTACCATCTACATCATAATCACCAAAAATTAAAATCTTCTGATTGTTGTTAATGGCCAGTAATATTCTTTGAACCGCTTTGTCCATATCCTTCATTAAAAAAGGATCATGAAGTTGGGAAAGCTGTGGGCGGAAGAAATCCTTTGCTTTTTCAAAAGTATCCATTCCTCTTTGTACCAGTATTTTGCAAAGGGTTAAACTTATGTGCAGAGATTGCTTTAATTGGGCAACCTTTGTATTATCAGCCTCCAATATTTTCCATCTTCTCTCCATAAATTACTTGGCATTAAATAACTAATATTTTCTGTCGGTGGTATAACGTACCAGTTCTTCCAAACCCTTCCTTACCTCACTGTCAGGAAATTCAAATAGTATGGCAAGCGCTTCATCCCGATAATCCATCATCTTTTTTACTGCATATTCAATTCCGCCGGTTTGGATTACTTTGTCCAACACATACTTTATTTTTTCGGGTACTTTATTTTGATTCTTAATGATATAAATAATTTTTCTTTTCTCGGCCGCATCAATATTATTGAGTGTATATATCAGAGGTAAAGTAAGTTTTTTTTCCTTCAGGTCATTGCCGGTGGGTTTGCCGATGTTTTCATTTCCATAATCAAACAAGTCATCTTTTATTTGAAAAGCGATTCCTGTTTTTTCTCCGAATAGTTTCATTTTTTCAGTTATGCTTTCATCATTACTTGTGCTCCAGGCGCCTGCCGCACACGCCGATGAGAGTAAAGAAGCGGTTTTACTTCTTATAATTTCAAAATAAATATCTTCCTTAAGATTTAATTTCCTGGCTTTTTCAATTTGTAATAATTCGCCCTCACTCATTTGCTTAACAGCGTCTGATAAAATAAGGAGGTGTTTAAATTCTCCTGCCTCTGTGGAAAGTAACAAGCCTTTTGAAAGCAGGTAATCGCCCACCAGCACGGCAATTTTATTTTTCCATAATGCATTGATGGAAAGAAAGCCTCTCCGTTCCAGCGATTCATCTACCACATCATCGTGAACCAAAGTAGCGGTATGCAACAATTCTACCAGGGCAGCTTCCCTGTAGGTGGACTCATTCACCGGCCCGTGAAGCTTGGCACTTAAAAAAACAAACATTGGCCTCAACTGCTTCCCTTTTCTTTTGATAATATATTTCATTATCCGGTCAAGTAAAGGAGTCTGGCTTTTTACGGACTTAGCGAATTTTTCTTCGAAAATCTTTAATTCTTCTGCTATCAGGTTTTTTGAAAATTGCATTTTATATAAAAAAGGCAATATAGTACAGAATCAAATAAATATGAGATTATAGAAAAAATAGTGCTTAATTTTTCAAAAGAAAAACTAAGGATTAAGCAAAAAACTAACGATTAAGCAAAAGATAGAAAGACTGGTGGGGTAAGGTGCAGCGTTTTAATTAGGATTATAGTCCTATGTTTACAAAATTGAAAAAATATATAAATGGCTTAAAATCTAAAGAATTATAAAAAAGATTTGGAGTTTATGTTTCCTTTGATATTTTTGCACCTCAATAAGTTAAGTTCTATTAGAAATCATTAACCAAAAAGTTATGCCAAACAAAATGTTTAAATTATTATTAATGGGAATTTTTTCCCTTTTCACTCTGGGTGTATTTGCCCAGGATACGGGTTCATATAACATATATGATTCCAGTGTGATTCCCTCCAAAGGGCTGGCACAGCAAAATGAGTTTATGAATAACACGTATGACTTTCCGGCAAAACCCCGCAATGAAATAGAATTTGGTATTTCGGGTGGCTTGTTTTCAATAAGCGGAGATGTTACCTCTAAATTGCCTACGGCTGGTTTTTCTGCTCATTTACGTAAGGCACTGGGTTATGTGTTTTCTTTAAGATTACAATATACTTATGGTATTGCCAAAGGACAGGATTGGAAGCCTTCTTATGGTTATGCAGCAAACGGCCCATTGGTAAATGCCGGATATGATCCCCTCGTTTCCCCCGTTTACTACAACTACAAATCTAAAGTTCAGGATCTTACTTTACAGGGGATTTTTACTTTAAATAATATTCGTTTTCACAAACAAAAATCATCAATGGTGATTTATGCAGGTGTGGGTGCGGGCGCTATGATGTACAGAACTATGCTGAATCTTGGAAATGATCAGGGTAATTATGCAAGCTTATATAATCAACTGGCTAATGACCCTCAACAGGGAATCAGCAACAGGAAAGATATTCGTAAAAAATTGAAAGCTGGAATGGATGATTCTTACGAAACTCCTGCACAGACCGCTGGCAACCGCCGCTCTAAGTTGGGAGATAATACTTTAAGGCCCACCGGAACCGTATTGGCAGGTATTGCTTTTAAATTAGGCAAACGCGTAAATCTCGCTATTGAAGACAGGTTCTCTTTTGCAAAAGATGATTTAATGGATGGACAGCAATGGCAGGACAATGTTCAGGGCGTATTGACAGGCGATTTTGATACTTATAATTATGCATCGGTTGGTTTAAACTTTAATTTAGGTAAAAAATCTGTTGAACCTCTTTGGTGGCTCAATCCATTGGATTACTCTTACAGCGAGCTCAACAATCCTAAACACATGAAGTTGCCAAAGCCAGTATTTGATGATGAAGATGGCGATGGTATTGTTGACCAGCTCGACAGATGTCCTGGCTCACCCGCAGGTGTTAAAGTAGATTCTCATGGTTGTCCTCTGGATACAGATGGCGATGGTGTTCCTGATTACAAGGATAAAGAATTGATAACACCTACTTACTGCCAGCCTGTGGACGTAGATGGTGTTGGTAAATGTCCTGATCCTGAATGCTGCAAAAATATAGTAGCGGCACAGTCATCTTGCAACATAGGCGATCTCCCCAGTATTTCATTCAGAGGAAACAATGCAAACTTAACCAACGATGCAAAAGCAATGCTGGCAACTTTGGCTTCTAAATTGAAGAGTAGTGCTGATTGTTCCATCATTGTTACAGGATATCCCGCAGCTTCCAAAGCTTCGCAGGCGCAATGTAACAGAAGGGTGCAAGCTATTAAATCATACTTGTCGGAAAAAGAAGGCATCAGTGCAGATCGTATTGAGGTTAATTGCGAAATAGGCGGTGGCGATGCAAACACAGTAGATATTAAATCTAAATAATTACACTTTTTGCTCAATGAGGAACCCTTCCCTTTCGGGAAGGGTTTTTTATGCAATTATCAAAATATTAACGGGGCCAATTTTGCAAGGGTTTATTTTAAATACATTTTTGTTTAAAATCACTTAATTTTGCCACTCTTTATGAAATTAGCTTTAGTCTTTCTGGTTCCTTTTTTTATACTGACTTCGTGCACCAATCAGTTTAATAAGGTGCTAAAGAGTACCGATTATGAATACAAACTGAAAAAGGCGGACGAGTATTTTGCCCATAAAAAATACAAAAATGCGGAGGTGCTTTATGTGGAATTATTTCCTGTTTTTAAAGGATCAGATAAGTTTGAAGAATTGTATTTTAAATATGCCTATTGTTCTTTTTATCAAAAAAATTACCTTGATGCAGAAAATCTCTTCAAGGGTTTTCTGGGCGTTTTTCCCAACAGCCCCAAGGCTGAAGAAGTGGCATTCATGCAGGCATTTACTTTTTATAAGCAATCGCCCATAGTGGAGCTGGACCAGGTGAATACCTCCAAGGCAATTGGAATGATGCAAAGTTTTATCAATACTTATCCTAATTCAACCAGGGTGGCAGAGGCTACCCAAATTATAGGAAAATGCAGGGAGAAACTGGAAGAGAAAGATTACAAATCGGCTCAGCTATATTATAACATCCAACAATACCAGGCAGCCGGGATTTCTTTTGCCAATTTGCTTAATTCCTACCCTGAATCAAAAAATGGTGAAGAGTATATGTTGATGGCAATAAAGTCTTTTTACCAGTTTGCCAGGCTAAGTGTGATGGATAAGCAGGAAGAACGGTATGGAAAAGTGGCGACAGAATATTTTGATTTTGCAGACCGGTATCCCGAAAGTAAATTACTGGCAGAAGCAGAAAATTATAAAAACCTCAGTCAAAATAATATTAAACAAATACAAAATGAGCAAATTAAGACGTCAACAAACCGCTAATACAAGCAACGTTGTTGAAACAAAAAACCTGGTGGATATAAAAGACAAAACGGGAAATCTATATGAGTCTATTGCTATCATTGCAAAAAGAGCTAACCAGATTAGTATTTCTATAAAAGAAGAATTGCATAATAAACTGGAAGAATTTGCCAGCCACACAGATAGCCTTGAAGAAATTCATGAAAATAAAGAACAGATAGAAATTTCAAAAGCTTATGAAAGAATGCCGAATCCGGCCATCTTAGCCACTGCGGAATTTATGGAAGACAAAATTTATTATCGGAGGAATGAGGAAGACAATCTCTTCGATTAATATTTTATATAAATCTTTAAATAAGAAATGATAATTTTAATGGCGGTTTATACCGTCATTTTTGTTGGCAGAAAGCCGTTTAAATAAAATAATAAATGCTTACACGGAGAAAGATTTTATTGTGTGTTACCGGTAGTATTGCCGCGTATAAATCTGTTGTATTGCTGAGGTTATTAATTAAGTCGGGCGCCGAAGTAAAAGTAATAATGACACCCCAAGCGGCTGATTTTGTTTCGCCCCTTACGTTTTCCACTCTTTCTAAAAATAAGGTTCTTATTGATTTATTTGATGAGGACACCTGGGTAAACCATGTATTGCTGGGCCGTTGGGCAGATGTAATGTTGGTAGCTCCTGCATCCTGCAACACCATTGCAAAAATGGCAACAGGGCTATGCGATAATCTTTTACTCGCTGTTTATCTTTCATCAGTGTGTCCTGTAGTTATTGCTCCCGCAATGGATGAGGACATGTGGCATAATCCGGCTACTCAAAAAAACATTGGAATTTTAAAACAAAATGGGAATGAAATAATCCATGTCAACAATGGAGAACTTGCCAGTGGCTTATCAGGGGAAGGAAGAATGGCAGAGCCTGAAGAAATTGTAGCGTACCTGCATCGTTTTTCTTCAGATCAATTAATTCTTGATGGGAAAAATGCCCTGGTAACAGCCGGCCCTACCTACGAAGCCATAGACCCTGTAAGATTTATTGGGAATCATTCAAGCGGTAAAATGGGAGTTTACCTGGCGGAAGAATTAAGGAGAAGGGGAGCGAAGGTTACACTGGTGTTAGGCCCTTCTAAAATGAGTGCTGATAAAGAGATTGAGACTATCAGAGTTGCCTCTGCTGATGAAATGTATGAGGCCTGTATGAAGGATTTTGAGAAGTATGATATGGTTATCATGGCCGCGGCAGTGGCGGATTATACTCCTTTAAACAAAGCCACGCAAAAAATAAAAAAGACAGAAAACGAGTTTTCTCTGCCTTTGGTAAAAACAAAAGACATACTTGCAGAAGCAGGTAAAATAAAATCGGGTTCACAAATATTGGTAGGGTTTGCCCTGGAAACTGAAAATGAAAAAACAAATGCACGGGAAAAGCTTGCGAAGAAAAATGCCGATTTTATTGTAATGAATTCTTTGCGTAATGAGGAAAGCGGTTTTGGATATGACACCAACAAAATCACTATTTTTGAAAAGAATGGAAAGGAATATGATTTTCCTTTGAAATCTAAAAAGGAAGTAGCCGCGGACATTGTAAACATTATTACCCAATATAAAAATGATTAGATCCCTTTTATTTTTTTTATTTTTCTTTTTGTGTGACGGCGTTCATGCACAGGAATTAAGAGCCAGGGTGAGTGTAATCAGCAACCGCGTTGGGAATAATGTGGACAAGAAAACTTTTCAGACATTACAGACCTCGCTTAATGATTTTGTAAATACGCGTAAGTGGAGTTCGGATAATTTTACCGTGCAGGAAAAAATTGATTGCAGCTTTTTATTGAATCTTGAATCTTCGGGAGAAGCCAATGTTTACAAAGCATCTTTAACGATACAATCGGCCAGGCCTATATTTAATGCTTCCTATACTTCACCTATAATTAATTACCAGGATAATGATGTGGTCTTTAAATATGTTGAGTTCCAGCAATTGGAATTTAGTGATACAAGGGTTACTGGCACAGACCCTCTTGTCTCCAATTTAACCGCTGTTTTTGCCTATTGGATTAATATGGTTTTAGGTTTTGACTATGATTCATTTTCACCAAGAGGAGGAAATGTTTATTTTCAAAAAGCGCAAAATATAATTAGTAATGCACCCGAAGGGAGAAGCATATCAGGATGGAAAGCCTTTGATGGAACACGGAACCGGTACTGGCTGGCAGAAAATTTGTTGAATAGTAGATACAATATGATTCATGATGCTATTTATAATTATTACCGGATGGGAATGGATAAATTATATGATGAAGAACCCAATGCGCGTATGCAGATATTAAATGTTTTAAACCTTTTGAATACCTTTAATGTTGAGAATCCCAACACCATGATCCTCCCCTTTTTTTTCCAGGGGAAAACACAGGAACTGATAAAAGTATTTTCCAAAGCGTCTCCCCCGGATAAATCCAAAGCATTGGAATTATTGCAACGCCTTGATGTTTCTTCTGCGATAAAATATCAAGATCAATTAAAATGATGAATAGAATTATTTATTTTATTTTTTGTGCTGTTTTTATTTTTTCTTGTTCCTCAAAAGATAGAACTCCATCGGGCATTATCCAACCCGAAGCCATGAAGATTATTTTATGGGATGTAATGAGCGCCCAGTTTATGGCACAGGAAGTTGCAAAAGGAGATTCATTGATCAGCATTGTAGCCGAAACCAAAGCACTTACACAAAAAGTATTTAAGATTCACAAAATAACTTCGGCGGATTTTGATAAAAGTTATGACTGGTATATTAAGCATCCCGACGTAATGAAGCGTATCTTTGATAGCCTATATACTCAAAAGCAAAGGAGCCATGATTTAGAATCTAATCAAAAGAATTTAGAACATTCACTCAAAAAAAAAGTTCCTGTAAAATGAATAAAGTTTTTAAAAACGCGGAGGATGCGCTGCATGATATTTCCAACGGAAGTATCATAATGTTGGGAGGTTTTGGCTTGTGTGGCATTCCTGAAAATTGTATAACTGCTTTGGTAAAAAAGGAGGTAAGAGATATTACCTGCATCTCCAACAATGCCGGAGTAGATGATTTTGGTATTGGTTTATTGTTGAAAAAAAATCAGCTTAAAAAAATGATAGCTTCTTATGTGGGCGAAAATGCTGAATTTGAAAGACAGTTATTAAGCGGCGAACTTGATGTGGAATTGATACCACAGGGCACTCTGGCTACAAGATGTATGGCTTCGGGATATGGCATGCCGGCTATTTATACACCGGCAGGTGTGGGCACAGAGGTGGCGGAAGGAAAAGAAGTCAGGGAGTTTAATGGTAAAGAATATTTGCTGGAGTACGCTTTTGATGCGGATTTCGCATTGGTGAAGGCCTGGAAAGGGGATACTTTTGGTAACCTTGTTTATAAAGAAACGGCCAGCAATTTCAATCCTTTAATGGCTATGGCAGGAAAGATAACAATAGCTGAAGTGGAAGAATTGGTTCCGCCGGGAGCCCTTGATCCCAATGAAATACAAACGCCTGGAATTTATGTTCATCGAATTTTTCAGGGAACAAATTATGAAAAAAGAATTGAGCAGAGGACAATTAGAAAATTAGAAAATTAGCAAATGTGAAAATTGGTTCACATTTTCACATTTTTATGTTTTTATATTTTCACATTTTCACATTAAAGTATGTTAGATAAAAATCAAATAGCCCAACGCATTGCAAAAGAATTAAAGGATGGTTATTATGTAAACCTTGGCATAGGCATTCCTACATTGGTAGCCAATTATATTCCTGAAGGGATCAACGTCATTCTTCAGTCTGAAAATGGCTTGCTTGGAATGGGGCCTTTCCCACTGGATGGCGAGGAGGATGCTGATTTGATTAATGCCGGAAAACAAACTATAACAACCTTGCCCGGTTCCGCATTCTTTGACAGCGCCATGAGCTTTGGAATGATACGTGCGGGCAAAGTGGATCTTACCGTATTGGGCGCAATGGAGGTAAGTGAAAACGGCGATATCGCCAGTTGGAAAATCCCCGGAAAGATGGTGAAAGGAATGGGCGGAGCTATGGATCTTGTAGCTAGCGCTAAAAATATTATTGTAGCGATGATGCATACCAATCGTAAAGGTGAATCGAAATTACTGACCGAATGTGAACTTCCTTTAACCTGTATTCATTGCGTAAAAAAAATTGTTACTGATCTCGCTGTTATTGAAATTACTGAGAATGGATTTCGTTTACTTGAAAGAGCTCCAGGGGTAAGTGTGGAAGAGATTCAAAATAAAACTGCAGGAAAACTAATTGTGGAAGGCGAGATACCGGAGATGAAAATTTA
>JBDSOE010000052.1:0-20544 GCA_039915005.1 Ginsengibacter sp. | reverse complement strand
CGGTGGTAACAGGTCTTATTACTCCTGATGCTGTGGGCACGGCCCCAACACAGACTTTTAATAACCGTAACGTGGGAACCGGCAAAGTGATGACTGCTTCCGGCCTGGTGATCAATGACGGCAATGGTGGTGGTAACTATAACATCTCTTATGTAACCAACACTACCGGTGTCATAATGCACAAGAACATCACGGGTTCTTTCACTGCTTCTAATAAAGTGTATGATGGTAATGCGGTTGGTACTGTATTAACCCGCACTCCAAATGATATCATCAGCCCGGATGCAGTTACCTTAACCGGTGGCACTGCTGCTTTCTCTGATAAGAATGTAGCTAATGGCAAAACCGTAACCTTAACTGGTGCTTCTCTTGCAGGGGCTGATGCAGGTAACTATAACCTGACTTCTGTAGGAACAACAACAGCCGACATCACCGCAAGACCGATCACCATCACAGTTACTCCAGGGCAGTTCAAATATTGTGGCCAGAACGATCCTCCTGGATATCTCTACACATTTACTCCAACAAGTGCTTCTCCTGCACAGGGATTAGCTGTAACAGATATGTTCAGCGGCGCGTTAAGCAGAGTTTCCGGTGAATCGATAGGTACCTATAATATTCAACAAACAGGACTCACTATTAAAAATGGTGCAACGGATGTTAGTAGCAATTATGCAATAACATATAACGGAACGTCCTTTGAAATAAAAGGTGTTTCCATTGATGCAAGCGCAACCAGTACCGCTATCCAGTTAGGAACAGCCACAAAAACACTCACCGCGATAGTAACAAGTGGTAGCACTCTTATAAATGCATCAAGTGTAACGTTTACAGTTACGAATAACATTAATAATGTGGTGAATACAATAGTTACTCTTGTTGCAACAACCGGATCAAATGGCGTTGCTATCTACAACTTAAATTCAGGCTCATTGCCGGTTGGCTTATATGCCGTAACAGCAGTGGCAGGAAGCGGTTGCGCGCAATCCACCGCCTATTTCTCAGTGTATGATCCGAATGCTGGTTTCGTAACAGGCGGTGGCTGGATCAATTCACCGCTAGGTGCCTACAACGTAGATCCAACGCTTACAGGAAAAGCCAACTTTGGCTTTAATGCCCAATACAAAAAAGGTAGCAGTGTACCAACGGGTAATACCGAATTCCAGTTTCAAACCGGAAACCTGAATTTTAAGAGTTCAATGTATAATTCAGGCTCATTGGTCATAGCTGGGCCAAAAGCAATATTCCAGGGAACTGGCACCATTAACGGAACCGGCAATTATAATTTCATGATATCTGCAATAGATGGCAGTATAAATGGTGGCGGGGGTGTTGATAAATTCCGCATAAAAATATGGACTTCCGGTGGAGGTGTGGTTTATGATAACAATATGGGGACGTTAGATAATGGAGATCCTTCTACTGCATTGGGTGGCGGTTCCATTGTTATTCATACTCCTAAGAATTCCTCAAACAGGATTGCTAATACCGTCAATACAAATGCTGATACTATCGCAACAGCTAACACCTCTATTAGTATTGACCGGGGTGTATCAGTAAACAAACTGACCATAAAAGTGATGCCTAATCCGGCGCCTTTATTCTTTACGTTGAATATACAAAGTCCGCATAAAGAGAAAATTAAAATCACTGTTGTAGATATTGCCGGGAGAGTAATAGAACAAAGAACCGATGTTCCGGCCAACAGTACTTTAGAGATAGGCAGTAGCTATCATCCGGGAGTTTACTTTGCTGAGGTCATGCAGGGCAAAGTGAGAATTGTTCTGAGGCTGATAAAAGGAAGGGATTAACTTTTATAAATCATAAAGAGGCTGTCTCAAAAATGGCAGCCTCTTTTTCATTGAAGAATGGAATTATTTAGCCGCGAGGTAATTATAATCTGCCAAAAGCTTTTCTAAAAAGTCTATCGCTTTCATGTCTGTGCGAATGGATAAAACGTTTTGAATTTTTAAAGCAACACGTTTACTGGTTTCCTCATTGTGTTCTTTATAAAATGAATGCACTACATTTTTTATGGTATTAATATCACGGTCAGAAAGCTTTAGAACTTCAGGAAATTTTACTACAAAATTCTCGTCATTTATTTCCATGAAAATGGTGTCCTCAACAGTAAATGGTGAACGCGTATCCACTACTACGGTATTGGCGGCAAGGTCGCCGAGGCGCTGACTTTTTTTGGCTATGCCGATAAAGATCACCACAAAAATTCCAAAGAAGCCCGTGAGCGTTATATACACAATAAGACTTTCGCTACTGAGAATTGTGTAGCCGAAAAAGAAAGGCCATTCAAAAACTTTGAACATCCATCTTACGAGGTACTGGCTTAGCAAAGGCTCGCCCCCCTCAAGGCTTATGACCCTTATATCCAACAATTTTTTTCCTATGGTTTGCCCGTGCATCGTTACCTCTGCTATCAGCGAATAGAGCAACATCGGAAGGGAAATGGTAAGAATATCCAGCCCCATACGGCTTTTAAGAAAACTGGTATCCCCCACATGAAAACCTCCGTAATAAAAATATTTCATGCTCATAAAAAATAAGATCAGGATGGTGAAGTCAACGAGGTACGCAAAAATTCTTTTGTGAACTCCGGCAATTTCAAATTCAAGATCAATATTGAAAATGGTGGCTATTGGTATCAAGGGCATATAGCAATTTATTATTTTAAAATAAAAAGAGCTTTTTTATTTTTTAGGGTTTAAATTGTTTCGCTTTGAAAAATGTTTTTGCAGGCCTCTTTGCTAATTTTACTGTATGCGTGAAGCAAGATTTATAAAAAAGAATGTTGATAAATGGAATCAATATCAGCACGAGGAAACGAAAGATCCTGATGAAATGGCCGACCGTTTTATCAGCTTGCTGGATGACCTTGCCTATGCCAAAACCTTCTATCCAAAAAGTAAGGTAACCCGCTGGATCAATGGCATTGCGGCTTCTATCTATCAAAATATATATCAGAATAAAGCGCACCATTTTTCCGGCATTATTTTATTTTGGAAATATGAGCTGCCCTTATTATTCAGGCGCTATCACAAAGTTTTTTTGTTTGCTTTTTTATTATTTATATCGTTAGTAAGTATCGGTGTTATTTCATCTGTTACCGATCCGCATTATGCAAGGGACTTTTTTGACAATAAAGTACAGGCCGGGTATTATGATAAAACGATTTCGGCGATACAGGCCGGCGATCCGTTTGGCGTTTATAAGGATGATAATCCTTTTTCTATGTTTGTGCGCATTGCCTACAACAACATAAGCGTGGCTTTTAAAGCGGTGGTCTTTGGAGTTTTGTTCGGTATAGGCACTCTTTTTTTGATGTGGACCAATGGAATTATGCTCGGTTGTTTTCAATATATTTTCTTTTCGCAGGGACTGGGCTGGCAATCTGTAATGGTGATCTGGATACATGGCACACTGGAAATATCTTCCATTGTAATTGCCAGTTGTGCCGGATTCATCCTTGGATTTGGATGGCTTTTTCCGGGTACTTACACAAGGCGACAATCGTTTGTAAGATCGGCGAAAGATGCCATGAAAATTTGTATTTGCCTGGTGCCTTTTTTTATTGTAGCGGCTTTTTTTGAAAGCTATATAACCCATTTAATGAGCAATACTTTTCAAAAAAATTCAACCAACATCGGCCTTCCGGTTCCGGTGAGCATTATGATCCTCGCTGGTTCTTTATATGTAATGACCTGGTATTTTGTTTTATATCCTCTGTGGCTGCAGGCAAAAGGTTTTGTAATAAAGGATGGTAAAATTGTAAAGGATGGAATCATTTATGAGTAAGAAAATTTTACAGTACACTGGCATGTGGATACTGCTTTTATTTTTTAATCAGCATTCTTTTTCCCAAAAAGGAATGGAGAATACTTCTGTAAAAAGGGTGATGGATACGGCAACGCAAACCTCTTCTTTCAACAAGGAATTGGATTCGCTAAGCGAGTGGAAGCGCCACCGCGATTTTGCCTACATGAATTTTCTTGATAGCCTATTGAGAAGTCAGAAAGAGTTAAGATCCGATACAGTAAATATTCATCAGACATCGGAAAAATCAAGCTGGCAAAGGGATAATACTAATCCGGTGGTTGTTGAATTCTTAAACAGCTCACCCGTGAAAATATTTTTTTGGGCATTGGCCTTGTTTTTTGTTGCTTTCATTTTATATAAAATATTTTTAAAGAACAGCCTCTTCGCCATTAATAAACGCAGACCCATAACTATGGCGGAAGATGAGGTTATGGTTTTAAAGGAAATTGCACAATACGATCCGTTGATATCAGAGGCGGAATCTAAAAATGATTTTAATCTTTCTGTAAGATATTTATATTTAAAAACGATCAAAACACTTTATGATAAAGAACTCATTAATTATGCGCCGGATAAAACTAACCGTGAATATTTGAAGGAAATGAAATTGCATTCTTTGGCAAATGATTTTTTTTCTTTAACGCGCAGCTATGAACATATATGGTATGGAAAATTTTTAATTGATGCTATTCAATACCAGGTTTTAAAACAACAATTCATACAATTCATAAAAAAAGTGTAGCTGCATTGAAGTCATTGTTTACATATTGTTTGCTGGCAGTTCTCGTTTTTACGGGATCGTGTTCATGTAATTTTCAGAATGAAAAAAGAATTCCATCGTTGGAGGAAACTTATTTCAAAACGGATAAGCTGCCGTTCGTGTCTTTCATTGCGTATAACCGGCTGCGGGCTATTTTTCATGATAAGTGGATAGAGACAATCAATAAGCCCTTTGACGATTCATGGAAGCGCATGAAGTCTTACTCTGAGGAAACAAATTACTCTTTGTATTTTCTGATTACTAAAAACCTGGTACTTAAAGATGGAGAGTTAAAAGCGTTACTGGCTTATGTAAAAGCGGGTAATGATTTATTTATTTCAGCGGATTATGTAGATACAAAATTGCTGGAAAGCATGTATTGTCATATTGACCGGAAAGGCGAAATCATTAATGAAGTGAAAGGCAGAATGCTGGATACGAAGGTAAGTTTATATTTTGGTGATGATTACCAAACTGTGCCTTACGGTTATTATTATTTTCCTTTCCTTAATGCCATTAGTAGCTATGATACAGCATTTACAATGGTCTTGGGTGTCAATGAAATTAATTTACCCAATTATGCCGTGTTCTTTCTGGGAAGCGGACGCATTTATCTGAATGTGGCGCCGCGCATTTTTAGCAATTATTTTTTATTGACTCATAACAACTATCAATATTTCGAGAATGTAATTTCTTATCTGCGGCTGCACCCTAAAAATATTTATTGGGATGAATATTATCAAAAGAATTCTTCGCGAGGCGGTAAAAAGGGAGATGCAAAAAATGATTCGAGTGAATTTTCAACATTGCGTGTCATTAAAAACCATCCGCCATTGCTGTGGGCATTTTGTCTCGCCGTAGCCGGCATGCTGTTGTTTGTATTTTTTAATGCCAAAAGAAAGCAAAGAATTATTAATGTGGTAAAGCCGAATACGAACGCTACCGTCGCCTTTACTGAAACTGTTGGCCGGCTTTATTTGCAGCACAAAAATAACCGGAGGATTGCAGACAGGATGATTACTTATTTTTATGAAAATATTCGTAATAAATTTTTTATCAACACGGCTGTAATCAATGATGATTTCATGAGTTTGCTTGCCGGGAAAAGCAGTGTTGTTATTGAAGAGGTAATTGCTTTATTTGCGTTGATAACAAATATCCAGTCGCGCGAAATAGTAACTGATGAAGAATTATTGGAATTAAATGTAAGAATGGACCAATTAATAAAATAATAAATGATGGAAGAAAATTTATTTGAACAGCGCATTGATACCAATAGCCTGAATGATGCCGTTATCAATATCAGAAATGAAATAGGAAAAGTAATAGTAGGGCAACATAAAATGGTAGACTTGTTGCTGATTGGTTTATTGTGCGATGGTCATATTCTTATTGAAGGCGTTCCTGGTGTGGCTAAAACGCTGTCGGCTAAATTGCTGGCAAAAATTATCAGCGCGGATTTTTCTAGAATACAATTCACGCCGGACCTGATGCCGGGCGATGTGCTGGGCACTTCAGTATTCAATCCGAGAGAAGCCGCTTTTGAATTTAAAAGGGGCCCTGTTTTTAGTAACATTATTTTGATTGATGAAATAAACCGGGCGCCTGCAAAAACGCAATCCGCCTTGTTTGAAGTGATGGAAGAAAGACAGGTTACCATTGATGGCTTTACGCATTTTATGGACTTCCCGTTCCTGGTTTTGGCTACGCAAAATCCGATCGAGCAGGAAGGTACGTATCGCCTGCCTGAGGCGCAGCTGGATAGATTTTTATTTAAAGTGGTGGTGGAATATCCCACGTTGGATGAAGAAGTAAATATTTTATTGAACCAGCAATCTTTATCACAAAACACTTTACTGGATCATGTTCAGAAAGTAATTTCCACGGCGCAGCTCACTGAATACAGAAATATTATTAACAGTGTGATCATTGATCCGGCATTGGTAACCTTTATTGCTAAGATGGTAAATGCCACACGCAATAATCCTTCGTTATTTTTGGGCGCATCGCCGCGTGCTTCGCTTGCTATTTTAAAAGCATCAAAAGCCAACGCGGCCATTAAATGAAGAGATTTTGTAAATCCGGAGGATATTATTGAAATGGCCGTTCCGGTAATGAGGCACCGGATTATTCTAACCCCTGAAAAAGAAATGGAAGGCGTTTCTACGGACGAACTGATCCGCACTATCATTAGTAGTATTGAGGTGCCACGATAAAGAAAATAGAAAAACTATAATGATTTTATAATGGATTTTATTAAAAAATATTTCGGCGATCTTTTTGTAAACCAGCGGTTTTATCTTGGCATTCTTGTGTGCATGGCTGTATTTATTATTGCTTTTTTTATCCCGGTTCCGGAATCTATTCCGGTATTTGTGTTTTCTCTTTTTGTATTTTTTTGTTTGATAGATTATGCTTTATTATTTTTTACAAAAAGAAAACCTTTTGTTAAAAGGCTTACTGCAGCCAGGTTTGGCAACGGTGATGAAAATAAAATTGAATGGAAAATAAAGAATGAATTTATTTTTCCTGTGCATGTAGAATTAATAGATGAATGGCCCGAACAATTGCAGATAAGAGACTTGAAAAGAAATGTATTTCTGCGTGGGCGGCAACAAAAAAGAATAAGTTGGTATGTAAAGCCATTGCAAAGAGGCGAATACCGGTTTGGAAATATTCATTTATACATTTCCACTCCACTAAGAATAGTATGCAGGCGGTTTACCATGGAAGCCTCGCAAACCATTCCTGTTTATCCGGCTTTCAGACAATTGTATAAATATGAATTACTTTCTCATTCGTTTATAGCCGGTGAAAGTGGAAGCAGCCGTATGCGTAAAGTGGGCCAGAGCATGGAGTTTGAGCAAATAAAAGAATATGTGTCCGGCGATGATATCCGTACTTTGAACTGGAAGGCTTCTGCCCGTAAAGGCGGACTGATGGTGAATCATTTTATGGAAGAAAGATCGCAGCAGGTCTATTGCCTTATAGACAAGGGCCGCCTGATGAAGATGCCTTTTGACGGATTGACGCTTTTGGACCATGCCATCAATAGTTGTTTGATGTTGAGTAATATTTGTTTAAAAAAACAGGACAGGGTAGGGGTTATCACTTTTTCCCATACGATGGGAAGCCTGCTGGCTGCAGATAGAAAGCCTGTACAAACAGAAAGCATTTTGCAATTATTGTATAAGCAACAAACGGATTTTTTGGAAAGCGATTTTGAAATGCTTTATCAGCAAATAAGAAATAAAATAAAGCACCGCAGCCTGCTAATACTCTTTACTAATTTTGAATCCCTTTCGGGATTGAACAGGCAGATAGAGTATTTGCGTTCCATTGCGCGCCATCATTTATTGCTGGTAATATTTTTTGAAAATACGGAATTGAAAAACATAACCTCTTCACCCGTTAAAAATGTGGAAGACGTTTATATAAAAACGGTTGCAGAAAAATTTGCTTTTGAAAAGAGGCTTATTGCGAGGGAACTGGCAAAGTATGGGATTTTATCTATCCTTACTTCACCGCAAAAACTTACCATAAATACCATCAATAAATACCTTGAATTAAAAGCGAGACAGGCGATTTAAAAATAAATTATGATTGAAAATACATTTGAAGAAGGAAGGGTGCTGCTGATAGATAAGCCTTTGGACTGGACTTCATTTGACGTGGTGAGAAAAATAAGAAATACCATCAGGATAAAAAAAGTGGGCCACGCGGGCACGCTGGACCCCCTTGCTACAGGGCTTCTGATTGTATGCACCGGAAAGTTTACCAAAAAAATAAATGAGTATATGGCAAGAGAGAAAGAATATACCGGTACGATTACCCTGGGCGCCGTTACGCCAACGTATGACCTGGAAAGTGAGCCTGAAAATTTTAAACCCGTTGATGCCATTACCGCTGAAATAATTCAAAAGACAACCCAACAATTTACCGGTGAAATTTTACAAACTCCCCCCATTCATTCGGCGATAAAACAGAAGGGAAAACCGGTTTATCTTTTGGCAAGACAGGGGAAAGAGGTAATACTGGAACCCCGGAAAATAACCATTAGTGAATTTGAGATCACTTCTGTTGTAATGCCTGTAATTACGTTTAAAGTGGTTTGTACCACGGGAACGTATATACGCAGTCTGGCGAATGATTTTGGGCAGGCGCTGGGTTGTGGCGGCTATCTTAGCAAATTGCGCAGAACGCGGATAGGAAATTTCAAAGCGGAAGATGCCATGAGTGTAGAAGCGTTTGTGGCATCTGTAGAGAGAGGCCGCGACGGGGTCCCTACGTGAATGAATTATCTTTTTGCAGGACAGGTAGCGACCTGTCCCTACCTTTGCAAGAAATCCAATTTTAAAACAATGCCCATACTGCTTTATAATCCTTTCGGAAATTTTGATTTTAACCCTGATGAATGTTTTTTGACCGGTGAAAAAATAAGTGCTGATGAAGAGCGGATCTCTGTATTTCCTGAGTGGATCATTAACCGTTATTCTCTAAAAGATAAAACGATTAGCATGCTGGGGCAAAACGTGGTAAAGTACCAGGATCTTACGCTTCCCTGTGCGGCTCACGTTATAAAAAGCGCTTTTGATCCGTTGGAGGAAGAAATAGAAAAAGCGTTTTCTTCAGGTTATGAAGCGGTAAGAGAAGTGCCTGAAGTACGTTTGTTTCAGTGGATGGCAAAATTGGTATATGGCATTTTGTACCACGATATTCTTTATGGCATTAAGAAGCAAAGTGCCAAAGGAGAAAAGTTTACTTTGTCTCCCATGCTTACACGGAAATTTGAGATTCTCCATTTGATGTTGCAGTCGCTGATGGTTCCTATGGAATTTAAAGGTATTCATCCGTGGAGTATAAAGGTGGTTAAAATAAAAATATCCAAAGACGTATTCAATTATAAAGATGAAACCAATAATCTGAATTTTTCTCTCGGAATGAATGACTTTGGCATTGTAGCTTGTCTTCAGGATAATGGTGAAAACGAAAAATACCACAAAGAGCTGCTGACTAAAATTGAAGATAAAACACTCCATGCCATTCAGTTTGAAGAGCTTTGTAGCAGGTTTATTTATTCCAATTATTTATTGACTTCTGCTGCCCAATATGAAATAAAGTTTACGGATGAAAAAGTGTATCTGCAATCCATTCCCATAGAAGCGTGCAATGGAAAACCTTTATTCAACCCATGGGAAGATAAAATGTATGGCCAGGTGTTAGCTAACTATTGGAAACCCTGGGGTCTTACGATGAAAGATATTATTACGTTTCCTGACTCGCCTATAAGTTATCTGATCAATGATTATAACAATGAATTTATAGATCCGGATAGTATTACGTTGCCTTATTAAAATCAGATCGGCGGCCCCGAAAGGTCATCGGTGCAGATCCTATTTGCTTCGGAAAGCTTTTACCAGGCTCTTTAATTCTTTATCTGAAATATTTTCTACATCATCTTTGTCGTAAATGCTTAAAAGATTTACTGTAATTTCTTTGTTTGAAATGATTTCAGTTACTTATATCAATGTGGTTTCAACTAATGAAATAACTCTGGCTCCGCCACTTTTCCCTTTGCCTTTACTTGTGATTTTTAATCTGATCTTATAGGTATCCTGTCCCAATGAAATCCCGAGCCTCGGGGTCTGCTTCAGTTCTTTTTCTAACTTTAATAAGTCTTTTTGTAAGGAATAGTATTTCTTGAGTAATGGTTTAGCTGCAGTCTTAAAATTTTGAGTAATTCTAACGGTTACTTTCATGCAGAAAATCGTTTAAGGTCTGTAGTTTTTCCCCAGACTTTTCTGCTTCTTTAACTTCATTAAGCGCTTCCTTAATGCCCGTTACTACTTTTAATTTATTTTGGAGCCTCGTATAGTCCTGGTTTATTTTTTCCCACACCTTTAATGGCACAAGCACAGAAGTCTTGTCGCCGTTTTTATCAATCATATATTTTAAAGTGCCTGGCATAAAAAACCTTTTTCCGAAAATACAATATTTTTCGGAATTTAAAACTCTCAGGACATTTCCACTAAGGAGTAGAAGGCCGGCGCCGGAGGTCCGACCGGCTGTAGCCTGATCTCCTTTCAACTGCCGTCTGACCTGCGGTGCCGGCGGCCACATTCATAACTCAAAAAATAAGTTAGCATACAATATTCCGGCAATTCCTTCGTTTTATCCGTTGCTGGCGTTCAATTATTTGAAAAAACATCAATGATCTGATAGCCATTAGCAAACCGTAAAACCTAAATATCAAAAACACTTTTACCCTCATCGGCATGAGCTTGCTATATTGCTATACCGCAAGCAGCCATCCAAAATCACTATCGCCTTCATCGGCCGATTTTGCGCAATTACGCTCTAACTTATATATTGTAACCCCCACAGGATCCACGGTATTAATGGATGGAACACTTACCCAGTACGATTCCACTTATAGTAATGAGTTGAATGGTATGGATGCGCGCAAAATGAGCAATTTTTCAGAAAATTGGGGAATGCTCCGCGGCGCTACTACTTATGTAATTGAAAGAAGGCACAGCATTGTAAATACGGATTCCATTTTTTTTAAAATGTGGAACATGCGCATTATCACTTATCGGATTGAGATTATCACGGCAAACCTGGATAAGTCGCTAAGAACCGGAGTTCTGAAAGATGCTTATTTAAAAAGCAAAATCACTCTTGATCTTAACGGCACCACCTTTATTGATTTTTCTGTAACCGCCGATCCTGCTTCCAAAGCAAGCGACCGCTTCAGGATACTATTTAACACGCCGCCTCCCATACCGGTTACTTTTACTTCCACCAAGCATTTCAGTAAAGCAATTCAGTAAGTATTGACTGGAAAACGGCTAATGAAATGAACGTAAAACAATATGAAGTGGAACGGTCTTTAGCGATACCATGAAAGTGCATGGGGGTATAGGGAATCTGGAATTCAATGTATATCCGAACCCGGCCACAGCGGGCAATTTGAAATTTCAGTTGGTAAACCAGAAGGCGGGACTTTACGAAGTGAGACTTGTGAATTCATTTGGCAGAATTTTCATGGCCCGCACCATTCAACATAAAGGTGGAAGCAGCCTTGAAAATATAAGGCCGGAAGTAAATATTCCTAAAGGAATTTATCGGCTTGAAATAAAAACACCTGCGGGCAACAGGCAAGTAATCTCTCTTGTATTTTAATCTTTAAAATTAAATTTAGGTTACCAAAAAACATGCGGTTCAGAATATAAGAGGCTGTCTCAAAGGGCGGCCTCTTATTTATTAATCCATACCCCGCAGCCCCTCTACATTTGTGGAGAGGGGCTGCGGCGCTTAAATTATTGAAAGAAGAATTGATTTTATTACCGGTAGTATTTTATTTGAGGCCTTAGGATGCCTCTTACGGGAAGAAGTGAGATACGGCGATAGAACAACATCAATCTTTTTCATCGCCCTTACTAATTGGGTTTCCACAGTACGGGAAGATAAATTTAAGATCTCCGCTACCTCTTTATATTTTAATCCCTCTTCTTTTATGAGATTGAAAATTATTTTGCATTGCCTGGGCAAAGAGTTAACTGCCTGGTCCATCTTAAAAATAAGTTCTCTTCTTTCTAATTCCTTTTCAGGATCATGAGTATTGATGAGTTTATGAATGCCGGCGTCTTCAAGATATGCTATGTGGTAATTAGAAAATTGTTTCAGATGATTCAGCGAATGGTTTTTTACCGCAATGAAAAGATAGGTTTCCAAATTTTTAATGGGGGGTAAACTTTTTCTTCTTACCCATAATTTCATGAAAACATCGGAAACTATTTCTTCAGCAGATTCTTTGTGCTTGATATAATGCATGCAGAACCCCAGCAGCCTTTGATAGAATACTTTGAAAAGCTCCTCGAAGGACTTTTGATCATCGCTTCTGCAGATGTTTTCTAAAAGTTGGTTGGTATGTATTTTTCCTTCTTTCAATTTATAAAAAAAATGTTGTAGTTAATTTTAAAATTCAGCAGGATACCAGACTAATTATCTTTCAAAAGGGTTTTGGAAATAACAGGAAAACCCGGGCTTCTATTTTACAGAATTTTCTGTGTGTTCACAATTTGGTATGCTTAAAGATGACATTAAATAATTAAAGAATGCTGCATTCGGTAATTCCGGCCCTCAGTTTTCCCTAACGCAATCGATTGAAATCGCAATGCAATCGTTTGTTCTATTTTTTGAACAAATAGGATAAACGGCAAATAACTGCTCTATTATTGCAAATAAATGCCAATGAAAAGTATCATCAAAGATCAGGAACTTTAAAATTCAGTGGGCTTATTTAAGCAAAATTATTTTCTTAAAAAATAAAAGACAAGAAAGGGTTCAGTTAAAAACATGAAGTAGCCTTATGAACTTTTCAATTACAATTATTTTACAATCAACATCCATCCTTTTCCTTTTTCAACGGGTATTTTTTCATGGATTGAAAAAGTTCTTGCCGGTTGGAAATTTTTTATTGCAGGAGCTGTAATAATGGCTTTTGAAGAATCAATTCCTAATTTTTCCCAATCAATTTTTAATTGAACTTCTACTTCATTTTCTGCCCAACTGGCAATGGAAATTAAGGATTCCCCTTTCTTTTTATAAACGGTTGCCAATACTTTTTCATTATCTGTTTCTACCGGATTTTTTCCCACCCAGTAGCCAATCATTTCAGTCCCTTTCATTCCGAAATTGTCCCACGCTTTCCAGATGGGCCGTGGGTCTGCATTGTCGCTCCACGGCATACGGTTCGTCATACCGTAAATCATGCCGCGCCATGGATTGCCGCCATCCTGCAACATTTCTCCCATAAGCCCGAAAGGAATACCACTTACTTCTGTAAGAAAAAAATCAGGATTATTTTTTTCATAATCAAAATATTCACCAAACCATAGCCGGTTCAGGTAAGGGAAATGCTCCATATACAAATTAGCGCTGTTATTAAATCCATCATTTTTATTGTACTGATTGGCAGAATGCAGGTCAATAATTCCCGGATGACCCTCTTTTGTCAGTACTCTTTTTATGCGCTTCATGGTAATTCTGTCGAAGGCTACGTCATCCAGATAAATTCCATCAATGCCCACATTTTGTGTTAACCAGTTCATGCCTTCCACATAATAATTATGCCACCGGTTCATACCACTGTTAATGATTGCGGCATCTTTTAATTCAGGCACAAACCAGGCAGCAATATAATCACTATCCAAATGTTCCTGTAACCAACTAAAACCTCCTCCTTTGCCGGGTGAATAAATTTCATGGCCCAGGCTTCTCATAGCAAATGTTTCATAAGCATGATTGGAGAGTTCGCGAACGGTGTTGTAGATCTTTACTTTTAATCCGGCATGGTGTGCGGAATCAATGTAGGCTTTCATTTTTTTCCACGCAATAAAAGGGTAGTTAATGAAAGGATTGATTTTCGTAGCGTGATGAATATTGATGATAGTGGCTCCTGTGGCCGCGATGGTATCTATCGGCTTGTAAGAATGATAGAATCTTGCTGCCCATTGAAAATCGGTATTAAGCGTATGAAAGGGAGTAATGAGCAAAGTGAAATTGTAAAAGAGGCTATCGCCTTTTTTTAGGCTACGTGTACCGCTGTAATTGTTGGCAAGAATGGATTTGCCTTTTTCAGCAATCGTGATGCCTCCTTTACTATCATTCCCCCATGAGGAAGGCAGTATCAGTGGTTTCTGCAGATAAAAATTGGTATTAAGCGGCCGCACATATTTTTCATCGCGAAGAGAGTATTGAAGCCCCGCATTCACATTTCCAATCCATGCGCCATCCTGATTTTTATGAGTTACATCCCATTTCCAGTCTAAAGTTTCGGGACGAAAACCCCCTTTTTGCCCAAGCCCCATCATATATTTGGCTACGTCTTTTTTAAAAGGAATATGCATGGTAATTTCTTTAAGGTCTATATTTTGCAAGGCTTTTATTTTCACACTATAAGCCATAAACCCATCAAATTCCATAGATGCCGATACTTCCATTTGTAATGTATCATTGCGGTTAATGGTTTTCCATTGAACCGTACCCGGCTCCTTTTTTATAAATTTTAATTCTCCGTTTTCTAAAATCATATCCTTGCCATCGGACGCTCTTGTAAAATGAAAATGAACCGGTTCGGTCAGTAAGTCATTAGGCTTGTTTGAATAGCCGGTCATTTCAGGAGTAAAAAAAGTTTGAATTGTTTTTGGAAATCCATCTTTATTAATCTCTAATTTTCTTCCCAATAAACTGATCGTGTTATCTTTTACCACAAGTGGCGTATAAGGCGATATCACTGTGTTTTCCTGAGCCATAGTAGAATTCAGCCATTCCAGCCTTGTCATTTTCGAGGGTTCATTCACCCCGTTATTTTTTGCTATGGTATGGGTAACAACCAGGTTAATGTCAATTTCCTTTCCCTGCGATTTGTTACCCGCATAAACCCTTACTTTTCCTTTGTATTTTCCTGCGGCGATCTTTTCCGGCACATCAATCATACACCACAATGCCTGTACTTTTCCTTTTGCTATATCCACCACAGGATGCATAGGCACACCGGCATAGCTGGTACCACTTGTGTTGAGACAGGAAATATTTTCAGAGGAAATTATTTTGCCATTACTGCTCTTTAAATCGGAAAAATGGAGTTGAATATTATGGATGTTTTGCAATGCATAAATCCCTAATTGAAAAGAAAAATTTTCTCCTTTCTGCGTCGTATCAGTAAAAGAAGATAGCGTTTTTTTATCTATCCATCTTTCAGGTAAATCATTAGTCATTCTGATTGAATGGAACCTGCTTTCAGGAAAAACTAAGAAGGCTGCGGATTTATTTTTTTGAATCAATCGTTCCGTTTCCTCTTTGGTGGCAATTACTTCCATCGGGTAAAATGTGTTGAAGGCATCTATGGATTGAAATTCTTTCACTGTTGCAATGGAAATGTTATTGGCAGAGTTTAAGGAATGAAGCCATTCGGCAGATGCTGTGGTGTCGGGTTTCAAATAGACTCCTTTAGGATAATTTGACCTCCCTTCATTTTTATAAGGCATGTAATACACATAATAAATGCCTTTGCCGGAAACAGGCTCAAAATATATCTCACCATACTCACGGTTAAGCGTACCCGCTTTTATGTTGAGTATTTTTTTGCCGGTTTTGGCATCCTGTACTATTATTCTTTTCAGATCAGGATGGTAATCTCTTCGCCTCCACGGGATAGTTGTTTTTGCCAGGGTACCGTTGCCCCTGAAATCAATTACCACCCGGTGGTTGCCCAATGAGTCGGCGTTCCAGCACTCATTACAATTTGTGTATTGAATTTTCTGGGCAAATAATGCGACAGAAAGAAATAAAAAAATAAAAAGTAGCGATTCTTTTTTCATTATAAAACTTTAAAAATATTTCCCGCGAATAAGATACGATTTCCGAAAACTATTTCTTTGATTTCCAGGTATTATTTGCCCTGTCAATATCTGGCAATTGGGTGTTGGGATCAAGAATTACAGAGGTGAGGGGAGAGGTGGATTTATATCTGAAAGTCCATGTGCCGCCTCGTTGCCATATTTCCACCGGTAGTTTTATTTCCGCGGATTGCCCGTTTTGCTCAGTTATTCTCGCTACCACAGGCAATGCCATCTTTCCCAGATTCTCTATGGTAATAAGGGAACCGTTTTCAGGATTATCTTTTGTGTAAGTAACATCCTTTACCGATTGATCTAGAGTCCATGTTTCAAAAAACCATTCTTTCCAAAACCAGTTGAGGTCTTCTCCTGCAGCATCATTTATAGTACGGAAAAAATCGTTGGGTTGAGGATGCTTGAAGGCCCAGCGTTTAATGTACATTTTGAATGCATAATCAAATCTTTCAGGGCCAACGATAGTATTGCGTAAAATATTTAATGCAGCGGCAGTTTTATAATAATACATCCCGCCTTCCCTCATAGATTCTGGAAATGTCATAAGCGGATCTCTCCCTTTTTTCATGGAGGTTGCCATGCTCAAAATGGCCTTATTGGAGGTGTCTGCATATTCTCCCTTGTTAAACCATTGGGAAGCATAGCCATTGATAAAAGTACACATACCCTCATCCATCCACATAAATTCCCTTTCATTACTTCCTACAATCATAGGGAACCAGTTGTGCCCAATTTCATGAGTAATATCGCGCCATAGATCGTCCTTTACAATACGGTAGCTGCAAAAAACAATTCCCGGATATTCCATACCTAATGCAACGCCAGCCACTACTGTGGCTGTGTTCCAGGGATATTCAAAATAATTTTTAGAATAAAATTCAACACTTTGTTTTAAATATTGAGTGCTTCTGTCATAGGCCTCAATCCCTTTGCTTTCTACGGGATACACGGCCATTGAAATCCCTTTTTTCCCGGAAGGAAAATTGATGCGCGCCGCATCCCACATAAAGGATTTGGATGCGCTCCATGAAACATCACGTGTATTAAGCATCTTAAAATGCCAGGTTAGGGCACCTTTTTTTGCCGGTTTTGTTGAAGAAGCGCCGACCTCTTTTTCGCTAATAATATGAACCGTGCTATCGCTTCTGCCTGCTTCCTGTAATCGTTTCATTTGAGTGGCGGTCAGCACTTCAGCCGGATTTTGTAAATCGCCAGAGCCTGCAACTATCATATTGGAAGGCGCCGTAATAAAATAATTGAAGTCTCCATATTCGCAGTAAAATTCGCCGGTTCCTATGTACGGTAGCGTGTTCCATCCTTTCACATCATCATACACACACATGCGCGGGTACCACTGTGCCAATTGATAAATTACTCCATTTTTTGTATGCAGTCTGCCCATACGATCTGCCCCATACTGCGGTATGGAAAAAGAATAATTCACTTTAATGTCTATTTTATCACCATTTGCTTTCATCAAAAAGGGTAGGCGTAGCTGCATACGGGTATCTGTGATAACAGGAATTATTTTATAGCTTTTTCCTTTATAAAATACAGATGTAGATTGAATATGATAGCCTCCTTTTGTATAGCCTTTTGCATCAAAGCGGTCGCCTGAAACTACGGTTGTTGCTGCACCGCGGGAACTTGTATCAAAAAGATTCTGATCTAATTGCAGCCATAAATAACTAATGGCATCGGGGCTGTTGTTGGTATAATTTATTGAAACGTTTCCTTTAAGGGTGGTATCACTTTCGTCCAATGTGGCATGGATGGTATAGCTCGCTCTGTTTTGCCAATAGGCCGGACCGGGCGCTCCGCTGGCGCTCCGGAATTCATTCCCGTTATGTGTGAAAAAGAATGGATCAAATACTTCTTTCTGATCGTAAATGCTTTTTGTTTGCTGTGCAAATAACTTTTGCGAAACAATAAAAAAGGAGAGCAAAAAAATGCATACAGTAGCCAATCGATTCATCATTTTATTTTTATTTTTTTATTTTTAAATCCTTTTAAACAAACTAATTATAAGTTCATCAATTGTTCTAAAATCCTAATCCCTGAGCTACTAATATCAATAGATGGGGTTGCTTTATTTTCAAAAGCCAAATTGCACCACTTTATTATTTTATTTCCCGGATATTTCTTTGTTTGCATCTTCAACCATTGCGTGGCCGCGGGTTTACCATCACGCTTTTGTATTGCCCAGGCAGTTACTAGCTGATTTTCAAGAGAATAATTACTCACCGTATTTTCAGTCTTTTGTTTAAACTGGATTATTTTTTGCAACAATTTTCCTGCTTCTTTCCCATTGCCTTTACCTTGATAACATAAATAACTCATCCAATCTTCCACTCGTTCATCAATATCTTCCGGATATGGTTTACCTGCACCTAAATTTTGCGGCCATTTTTTCGCATCATTAACAAGATCTAATGCTTTATCGTAATCCTTATTTTTTATTTGCTCTACAGCCTGCATTAAAAGCGCTTCTTTGTACAACTCACGTCCTATCGTTGCACCTTCAAAAGGAAGAATATTTATTTTTGATAAAAGAGCCGAACATTCTTTATAACAATGATTCAGCAACAACGTTTTTGCATACAGCATTCCGATGATGTAGTTCCCGGCGTGAGTTTGATAATACGGCTCAATGAGTTTTAATGCTTCTTCATTTTGTTTTTGATTGATGTAATATTCACCTAATAATTTATAATACCGCCACTCGTCTTTATCTAAAGCCGTAGCTTTTTTAAGATCCGTTAAATCTGAAGCGCCCATTTTCATTGCAGCGCGGGCGGCATAAAAAGGTGCGAAAGCAGGCTCATTGGCACATTCCATGAACAACTTTTTGCTTTCATCGAGCCGGTTCCTGTCTTTATACAGTAATGCCAGTAAATATTTTGGTTGCCAGTAATTATTTTGTTGGATAGCCCATTGCAAAACCACTTCATCTTCGGAACGAAATGGAAACACAAATTCAGGAGTAGAAGTGTTTGCTACCTTTAAATCTTGATCAAAATTTTCACCTTGTTTATATTTCAAAAATGCAATCCAATAATTGATAAGGGCATTAGGAGTAGAAATATTTAAAAGAGTTTCAGCATCCTTTAAGCATCCTGAATTATAATAAAAGGTAGCTAATTCAAGAAATGTTTCCTGTGGCTGCTCATTGCGTATTAAAGAAATAAACTCCAATTTATTGGCTTCTGTGGGGCTCCATAAATATTTTTCAAAGCGCGCAAAATGGTTGAGCGCATCTGAAGATAAAATTGATTTCAATACCTGTTCTGCCTCTGCGCGATGGTTTGCATAACGAAAAGCAATTGCCCGGGTTTGTAATGCAGCTATATTATAACGGTCATAGTTAATCGCTTTTTTTGAATACTCCAAAGCCTTACTCCAATTCTTTTCGGTAAGATATAATTGAGTTAAAGCGGTGTAAGCGGGAGTTCTGAATTCAATGGATAAGGTGGCAATATCGAAACCATCTTTGGCATCCACGTAGTTTCCAGATTGAGCATTAATAACGCCATAATAAAAGTTTGCTGCGCCGTCATAAGTATCAATACTTAAGGCTCTTTTTGATAATTCCAATGCTTCCTTATATCTCATATTGCGATACATTAATTCAGCCATCCTTGTAAGAGCAGGTAAAAAGTTATGATCTTTTTGTAAAGATTCATTTAGTTTCTTTTCCGCATCCGGGTAGTTTTTTTCATCCATTAATTCTTTACCCTGAATGTATAAACCGTAGGAAGTGTTCCAATTAAAATCTTTGGGCGATTCAAGAGGGCGACTTACATTATAGTCACCAGATTTGGATTTGTAAATGAGTTTATTTACTCCTAACGTTACCATAATATTTTCAGGATCGATATTTACTTTTTGAGAATCAGCAAAAAGTTTTAATGGATTTGATTGAAGAAGTTTTTGATAAATAATCTTTTCTCCCTGTTTCACTTCCAACGTATCATTGATCTTTTGTACAGGATTAAAATAAAGTTTCAGCCAGCCATTTTCATATTTTACATTCAACGCGCCATATTCATTGGCTTTTACAAACCCTTTTGTATTTAAAACGGGGTACCAATATTCAGTCCAGGTGTCGGAAGTATAAGGCGCAAAACTTTTATGTTTAAATGGGGTGTAAGTGCTTTTCTCCGCAGTCTGATTAAACAATCTTCCCGATTGCATTTCTGTATATTGTCCATCTGTGTCTGTCAGTAATTTTTCCCATATCATTCCTTGTTCTGAGAGCCCCCATATCCATATTTTTTTACCGGGCTTTTCATCGTAGGGCGAATATCTTGCTACGCCTAAATCATCATCGTGCCAATACGCGCCAAAGAAGTCTGTATATCTCCCGAACACATGGTATGATTTATAACCACCAAAATTATTGTTGTTGTAATAAGAAATGTCTTTGCCATTTTGCTTGTTAATTGGCCAGTCTCCATATTCTCCTTCATGTCCAAGGTAATGAGTGCCAGGATAAATGTATTGGAGGTTACCACTGGTTTTAAAGCCTGCATT
>JBDSOE010000032.1:0-8290 GCA_039915005.1 Ginsengibacter sp. | reverse complement strand
GCCGGAGAAGAGGTGGGCCTGGGAACGGGCAGCGGCATTCTTTATAAACCGGCAGGTGTAGCGGGAACTTTATCGCCGGATAGCACTTCGCACTGTTTTACGGTGAAGGTGGTTCCCAGGATAGCTCGTGAATTTCCGAAAACAATTACCATTGATTTTGGAGATGGCTGCCTTGGTAAAGATGGAAAATTTCGTAAAGGGAAAATCGTGAGCATTTTTACCGGCCCCATGTTTATTCCGGGAAGCAAAACTTCCACCACTTTTATTGATTATAATGTAGATAGTTTTAAAGTGGAAGGCACACACACGATTGAGAACACCAGTTCATCCAATAACCAATCATGGACAGTGAGAGTAATGAATGGAAAAGTAACCAATACACAATCAGGGTTTTGGAAAAAATGGGATGGCGTACGCGAACACAAGCAAACAGAAGGAAATGGCACGCCCCTTTATTTATTAGATGATGTATATCAAATTACAGGAAATGCCACAGGTTCCAATTCAAATGGAAATTCATGGACCTCATTAATTACAAAGCCTTTGATCAGAAAGATAGGATGTGCATGGAGAACAGAAGGCCAGGTAACGATCAGCCGGAACGCCAATACCCGTAAGGCTATATTGGATTATGGGGATGGCTCCTGCGATAATAAAGCAACTATCACCATCAATGGAGTGGTTCGCAATATTATCGTTCGGTGAAAATTGTTGTTGATTTGTTAAAAAGTATTTATTAACTTCACGCCAGTTTTCATAGGGTACGGATTAAAAACGGGCCTGGATATCTATCCAGGCCCAATTTTTTTACAAGCCCTGAAAAGGAATGGATTGAAACTGAAATCCTTTTGCACTAAAATATTCTAAAACTTTGGGAAGTGTGTATTGCACGTTTGACAAAGCCTTCAGGCTATCGTGAAAAACAACAATAGATCCGGGGCCTGCATTTTTAACCACATTCAGGTAACAGTTTTCAGGCTTTATGGTAGTGTCAAAATCTCCGCTCAGCACTTCCCACATAATTGTTTTTAATTTTAGTCTATTTCCGCTGATGGCCTTCAATTGAAATTTTGTAATTTTCCCGTAAGGCGGCCTGAACAAATCGCTGTCAATTATTTTAGCCGCGTCTTCTATATTCTGAAGATATTTTTTATCATCCGTTTTCCAACCGTTTAAATGATCATAAGTGTGATTACCCACTCTGTGGCCGGCAAAAAGAATTTGTTTATAAATATCAAAATGCTCTTTCACATTTTTCCCGATGCAAAAAAAAGTGGCCCGCGCATTATACTTTTTTAATTCATCCAACACAAAAACGGTGGCTTCCGGCTGTGGCCCATCGTCGAATGTGAGGTATAATATTTTTTCATCCGTTGCAATGTTCCAGGTGCATTCAGAATAAAATTTTTTAAATAGCCAGGGTGATTTTGCAAGATAAAACATGGACTAAAAGTAGTGATTCTTACCGCAATACAAACAATCTGAACTATCTAAACCTTTTTCAAACTTATCTTTGCGGCATGAGTAAAGTAAGAGTAAGATTTGCACCAAGCCCCACGGGAGGCTTGCATCTTGGCGGCGTGCGTACCGCATTGTATAATTATTTGTTTGCCAAAAAACACGACGGAACTTTTGTGTTAAGAGTGGAAGATACTGACCAGACACGATACGTGGAGGGTGCTGAGCAATACATAATTGATTGTTTAAGTTGGTGTAATATTTTGCCTGATGAAGGGCCGCATCATGAAGGGGAGTATGGGCCGTATCGCCAAAGTGAAAGAAAACATTTGTATCGCGAATATGCCGAACAATTGATAAAGGACGGCCATGCCTATTATGCTTTTGATACTCCTGAAGAGATTGAAGCCATGAGAGAAAAATTGAAAGCGGAAGGGAAACATAATCTTCAATATGGTTTTCATAACCGGCTTGGGATGCGAAATTCTTTATCAATGCCGGTGGAAGAAACGGAGGCATTATTGAAAAAAAATTTCCCTCATGTAATTCGCATAAAGGTTGAGCCGGATGAATTAGTAGGATTTAATGATGTGATTCGTGGCGACATTGAAATGAGTACGAATAGTGTGGATGATAAAGTCTTGATGAAGGCCGACGGAATGCCCACGTATCACCTCGCGGTGGTGGTGGATGATTATTTAATGAAAATAAGCCATTCATTTCGCGGTGAAGAATGGCTGCCCAGCGCGCCGGTTCATGTATTGCTTTGGAAATATTTGGGCTGGGAAAAACAGATGACTCATTGGGCGCATCTTCCCTTAATTCTGAAGCCCGATGGAAATGGAAAACTTAGCAAAAGAGATGGCGAACGCCTCGGCTTTCCTGTGTTTGCAATGGAATGGGATGATCCCAACAAAGGGAAAATGAAAGGGTTTAAAGAACTGGGTTTTTTACCGGAAGCCTTTTTAAATATGCTTGCCTTACTAGGCTGGAATGATGGCACAGAACAGGAGATCTTTTCTTTGGAAGAGATGGTCGAAAAATTTTCAATGGACAGGGTGCAGGTGCATGGAGCCAAATTTAATTTTGAAAAAGCCAAATGGTTCAATCATGAATGGATAAAAAGATTATCGCCTGAAGATTTAAGATTAAAGTTGGAACCTTTTTTTATTGAAAATGAAATTGACATTTCAGACAAAATGAAAATGGAAAAAGTAATTGGTTTGGTAAAAGACCGCTGTACTTTATTAACGGATTTCATTCATCAATCTTCTTTCTTTTTTAAAACGCCTGAAACCATTGATATAGCTGCCATTCAACCCAAATGGAGTGAACAGAAACATCAGTTTTTTACAGACCTGATCCGCACTTACGGCCTTTCTGATTTGTGGCAGCACGACGAACTGGAAAAAGAATTTAAAGAACTTGCCGCCGCCGCTCATATAAAGCCCGGCGAAGTATTGTTCCTGTTCCGGGTGATGTTGGTGGGCGGAAAATATGGACCGGGGGTATTTGATATTGCTTCGGTTATTGGAAAAGAGGAAACAATAAAAAGAATTACCAATGCATTGCAATTGATAAAATAAATCCTGTGAAATAAGTATCACCGGCTTTTGAATATAACTTATGCGCAAAACAAATAGGATCATTCTTTTGCTTGCAATAATAAAATTTGTTCTTCCGTATTTATTGCAAAATTCTTTTTACGAACCTCACAGGGATGAGTTTTTATATCTCGCCCAGGGGCAGCATCTGGCGTGGGGGTACTTGGAAATTCCCCCATTACTTTCTGTGTTGGCATGGCTAACGGATCTCCTCGGTAATTCCATTTTCTGGATAAAGTTCTGGCCTGATTTATTTGGTGTTTTTACTTTTGTGCTGACAGCGAAAATGGTTCAATCGTTGGGTGGAAAAGCCTTTGCCATTTTCCTGGCCTTCCTGCCTTTTGTATTTGGAGCGTACCTGAGCATCTTCTTTTTATTTCAACCCAACGCCCCGGAAGTGTTTTTCTGGACACTGATGGCGTATAGTATTTTACGATTTATTCAGACTCAAAAAAATAAATGGTTGTATGTTTTTGGTGCCGGAGTTGGGTTAGGAATGTTGAGCAAGTATTCAGTATTATTTTTTGTGATCAGTGTTTTGTTGGGTTTATTACTTTCAAAACAAAGAAAAATATTTTTAACCAGGCATTTATATTTTGCCGGAATTATTTCCCTGTTGATTTTTCTTCCGAATCTTGTATGGCAGATCATTCATGATTTTCCTGTGATGATACACATGAAAGAATTACAGGAAAAGCAATTGCAATTTATAAGCCCTGTTGGTTTTTTAGCAGATCAAATACTCATGAACCTGCCGGTATTTTTTATCTGGATGGCGGGGTTATATTTTGTTGCCTTTTCTTTTGAAGGGAGAAAATACCGCGCTTTTGCATGGGCTTATGTTTTTGTAATAGCCTTGTTATTATTTTTTCAGGGGAAAAGTTATTATGCTTTAGGTGTTTATCCCGTGTTGTTTGCATTTGGTGCGTATCATCTTGCAAATTTTATTGCAGACCGTGCTAAGGCATGGAAATATGTGTTGGCAGCGATTCCTGTTTTATTGGGGATTTTATTGATACCGGTTCTATTGCCGGTGGCAAAGCCTGCTACCCTGGCGCAGTATTATCATGAAATGAAGATGGAAAAATATGGAATATTAAGATGGGAAGACCATCAAAATCATCCGCTGCCACAGGATTTTGCCGATATGCTGGGCTGGAAGGAAATGACTCAAAAGGTGGCTACAGCCTATGCTTCATTAGACAGTAATGAGAAGAAGAAGACAGTTTTATTTTGTGATAATTACGGGCAGGCAGGAGCCGTTAATTTTTATAGAAAAGAATATCACCTTCCTGAAGCATACAGCGACAATGGGAGTTTTTTGTTTTGGATGCCTGAAAAATCAGATTTTGAAAATATTGTTTTGGTTACAGACGATAAAGAGGAAATGCAGCATTCTTTTATAAAACAATTTGTGTCTGCAGTAGCTTTTGATAGTATTGCGAATAAATATGCAAGAGAGTACGGTAGTTTAATTATTATTTTAAAAGGACCGGATAAAGAATTTAAAGATGCTTTCCGTAAAAGGATTGAGCATAAAAATACCCAATTTAAAAGGACTGAATGAAGGGTAAAAAAAGACTTATTTTTGAATGAATATTATTGTAATGAGTAGAGAATTAAATCGCCCGATAAGAGTTTTGGTAGCCAAGGTCGGTCTTGATGGACACGATCGTGGCGCGAAGGTAATAGCCACCTCCCTTCGTGATGCAGGTATGGAAGTGATCTATACCGGGTTAAGACAAACTCCTGAAATGGTGGTGAATGCTGCATTACAGGAAGATGTGGATGCGATAGGTGTGAGTATTTTAACCGGTGCCCACAATACCATCTTTCCGAAAATACTGAACCTGCTGAAAGAAAAAGGAATGAATGATGTGCTCTTAACCGGCGGTGGAATTATTCCTGCGGATGATATGAAAAAACTGAAAGACATGGGAGTGGGCGAGTTGTTTCCGCCGGGAACCACCACTACGGCCATCGCGGATTATATTAAAAATTGGGTAAAGGAAAACAGAGATTTTTAAAACTTTTACCAGGCAAAGAATCTTTGTTTTTTTTCTTTAAATAAAAATACATTAAATAAATACAATGAATTATTCAACATTGAGAACCACTTTTGAAAACGATATGCTTATCATAACCATAAGCCGCGTTTTTAAATTGAATGCCTTAAATAAAACCGTTTTGGATGAACTCGATAAAGTACTGGATACCGTTTATTCGGACGAAAAGATCAGAGGTGTAATTATAACCGGAGAAGTAAACAAGGCGTTTGTGGCTGGTGCTGATATTTCTGAATTTCTGGAATTGCCTGATGACAAGGGCGCTGAATTTGCAGAAAGAGGACAGCGTTTGTTTTTTAAAATTGAAAATTGTCCGAAGCCTGTGATAGCGGCTGTCAACGGGTTTGCACTGGGTGGCGGTTGCGAATTGGCGATGGCTTGTCATTTTCGGCTGGCAAGCGCCAATGCCGAATTCGGCCAACCGGAAGTAAACCTCGGCATTATTCCTGGGTACGGCGGCACACAGCGTTTAAGCATGCTTGTGGGTAAAGGGAAAGCAATGGAATTGACCCTGACCGGGAATAGAATTAAAGCGGAGGAAGCCAAAGAATTGGGACTGGTGAATTATGTAACCACTTCTGAGGATCTGTTGAAAAAAACAAAAGATATTTTGGGTGTCATTCTTACCAAATCACCGGTAGCTATTTCCAAAGCGATTGAAGCAGTAAATGCTTTTGATCATACACAAGCGGGGTTTGATAAAGAAGTAAAATTATTTGGCGAAGCCTTTAAATCAGAAGATAAAAAAGAAGGTGCCGCTGCATTCCTTGAAAAAAGAAAAGCCAACTTTAAATGGAAATAATTTTTATAAAAAAATTTAATTCTTATCTCTCTGCATAAAATACTTTTTGCATTTATTCTATAAAATGATTCATTTTCTCCTCTGACCTCATTCGAGTAAATTTGCATTTTACTTTTATGAATTAATTAAATCTCATTATGGATTACAGAATTGAAAAGGATACTATGGGAGAAGTGAAAGTGCCTTCCAATGCGTATTATGGCGCACAAACACAAAGAAGTGTTGAAAATTTTCAGATAGCGCAGGATATTAACCGGATGCCAAAAGAAATTATTCAGGCATTTGCTTATCTTAAAAAAGCAGCGGCGATCACTAATTTTGACGCCGGTGTTTTATCAAAAGAAAAGATGGAACTTATCAGTAAAGTTTGCAACGAAATTCTTGCTGGCAAATTGGATTCAGAATTTCCTTTGGTGGTATGGCAAACGGGTAGCGGTACACAGAGCAATATGAATGTAAATGAAGTGATCGCTTATCGCGGCCATGTTTTGAACGGAGGAAAATTAACCGATAAAGAAAAGGTACTCCACCCGAATGATGATGCCAATAAATCACAATCAAGCAACGATACTTTCCCAACGGCCATGCACATTGCGGCGTATAAAATTTTACACGATCTTACTTTACCTGCTTTGGAAGCCTTAAAGAAAACATTGGTTCGGAAGTCGAAAGATTTTATGCACATTGTGAAAATAGGTCGCACCCATTTTATGGATGCTACACCTTTGACTCTGGGCCAGGAATTTAGCGGCTATGCTTCACAGTTAGAGCATGGCATACACGCGCTTAAAAATACTTTGGATCACCTGAGTGAGTTGGCTCTGGGTGGCACAGCAGTGGGTACAGGAATTAATACGCCTCCGGGTTATGCCGTAAACGTGGCTGAAACGATTGCTGAGATTACCGGCCTTCCTTTTATAACAGCGCGAAATAAATTTGAATCTCTTGCTGCGCACGATGCAATTGTGGAAACACATGGCGCGTTAAAAATGATAGCTGTAAGCCTGATGAAAATTGCGAATGATATCAGGATGTTGTCATCGGGCCCGCGCAGTGGTATCGGTGAAATTCATATTCCGGAAAATGAGCCCGGATCTTCCATTATGCCCGGCAAAGTAAATCCTACGCAATGTGAAGCATTGACCATGATTGCCGCGCAGGTAATGGGTAATGATGTAGCCATCAGTATTGGCGGAGCTACCGGCCAGTTTGAATTGAATGTTTTTAAACCGGTAATCATTTATAATTTTTTACACAGCGCCAGATTGCTCGGCGATGGTTGTAATAGTTTTAATGAAAAATGCGTAAAAGGCATTGAGCCCATAAAAGAAAATATTAAAAAGCATGTGGATAATTCTTTGATGCTGGTAACTGCTCTTAATACAAAAATAGGTTACTATAAAGCAGCGGAAATAGCGCAGAAAGCGCATAAAGAAAATACCACTTTAAAAGAAATGGCGGTAAGGTTAGGGTATGTTACACCGGAACAATTTGATGAATGGGTAAATCCGGAAGACATGGTGGGAAAGCTGGAGTAGAAACTAAATGATCGTTTTATTAAAAATGCCTGTTGTAAATGACAGGCATTTTTGAGTAAATTTTTCTGACAATGTGGTCAAAAATGGTGCAAAAAAACTGGTGTAAACCTTGACTGGATTAGATTGGAGAGGGTGGTATTGAAAGCGTTTTTAATATTATCCTTTTTTTGTGCATAAAACTGCATGAGAAAATGTCCAATTTGCGCATCAAAAAAAGTACATAAAAAGGGTAATCGAAATGGTAAACAGCGATACAGATGTTCAGACTGTTTCAATAGTTTTTTCGGTTCAAATAAAGGGGGTCAACAAAGCAATCAATTTATTTGGTTTCGCAAGTGGATTATGGAACGCCAAGTGTACCAATTTTTAAGCAGAGACAGTGGTATGTCTCAATGCAAAATACAGCGCCTGTTTAAAGAGTATTTAAAGGAAAGTAGCCCAAGTTCTTATCCGTAGTAAAAGGCACGTTCATTTACTAATTGACGGCAGTTATTTTCCCAATGGACTGTGTTTAATTTTATCTTTTAAAAAATAGTAAACCGTTAATTCCGATATGAACATCTTTAAAATTCTCTATTTTTAAAGATAAAAACAATTCCGCTTACTTCAAATTCAACTTAATCTGCAATTCTTCAAATTGCTTTTCATCAATTGCAGAAGGCGCGTCTATCATCACGTCTCTGCCGCTGTTATTTTTTGGGAACGCAATAAAATCACGGATAGATTCACTACCGCCCAAAATAGCACAGAGCCTGTCGAAGCCAAAGGCAATGCCACCGTGCGGCGGAGCGCCATACTCAAATGCGCCCATAAGAAAACCAA
>JBDSOE010000015.1:0-5337 GCA_039915005.1 Ginsengibacter sp. | reverse complement strand
AAACAAAATCAAAATAAAGATTTCATCTTCGGAAGATTTCATAAAAATGTTTTCTCAAATTTACAATTTTACTTTAAACCGGAAAAGCATCACCCAAATCGTGTGCTTTTATAAACTCCACCGCCTTCACCATATCATCATGCAATACTCTGTCTGCTGTATTAAAAGAAACTTTTTTTCTAAACGAGCTTACTATGGCTTCGATTTTTGGGGATGATTGCAAAGGCCTGCGGAATTCAAGCGCCTGTACCGCCGTCAATAATTCTATTGCTAAAATCTTTTCTACATTATTTATGATCCGATAGCATTGGGTAGCCGCATTGGCGCCCATACTTACATGATCTTCCTGGTTGTTGGAAGAAGAAATAGAATCTACAGAAGCCGGTGTGCACAATTGTTTGTTTTCGCTAACCATGCCTGCGGCGGTGTATTGCGGAATCATCAATCCGGAATTAAGTCCCGGATCTTTTACCAGGAACAGAGGCAAATTCCTTTGCCCGCTAAGCAATTGAAAAGTTCTTCTTTCAGAAATACTTCCGATCTCACTCATGGCTATGGACAAAAAATCCAGACCCAATGCCAACGGTTGCCCGTGAAAATTTCCTCCGCTTAAAATTAAATCCTTGTCAGGAAAAATATTCGGGTTATCCGTAACCGAATTAATTTCCTGTAAAAAAGTATTCAGCACAAATTCAAAAGTATCTTTCGTGGCACCATGCACCTGCGGAATACAGCGAAAGGAATAAGGATCCTGTACCTGCGTTTTTTTTCGTTCGGCCATTTGGCTGCCGGACAAACAGTCACGAAGATGGGTGGCGGTTTTTATCTGCCCCGAATGAGGGCGAATGGCATGAACATGTACATTCAGGCAATCTGTATTGCTGTCAAAAGCATCGAAGGAAATGGCAGAAATAAGATCGGCCCAGAGAAGCAATCTTTCAGCAGCAATTAAATTATACACACCATAAGCGCTCATAAATTGTGTGCCGTTTATAAGGGCCAGTCCTTCTTTGCTTTGAAGTTCCAGGGGCTGCCATCCCAACTTTTTAAGCGCTTCTTTTGCGGGCATTTTTTCTCCCTTCATTCTTACTTCTCCCAAACCAATCAAGGGTAAACTTAAATGGCTCAGTGGCGCCAGGTCTCCTGAAGCGCCCAGCGATCCTTGTGTGTAAATGACAGGAAGCACTTCATTATTGTACATATCCATCAGGCGTTTCACTACTTCAATACCAATGCCCGAATATCCATAGCTCAATGATTTTATCTTCAGCATTATTATCAGTTTCACAATGTCTTCAGGCACTTCATCGCCCATGCCACAGGCGTGAGATTTTAATAAATTATCCTGTAAGAGGTGCAACTGGTCTCTATTGATCCGCACATTTTGCAAAAAGCCAAACCCTGTATTAATGCCGTAAAAAAGATCGTCAGACGCATTTACTTTAGCATCAAGATATTCTCTGCATTTTAATATAGCTTCATGCGCCGCGTAAGTGATGGACACCAATTGCCTGTACTTGAGAAGATGTTTTACCTGTTGAAAAGTAAGAAGGCTTTTATCGAGAGGAAGATAATTATAACTCATATTCTAAATTAATAAAGTAAAAGTAATTAAAAAGCGTATTGCAGTTTTCGCAAAGGTGGCCAACCCTAATAAATTGATTCCAATTTTGAGAAATAATAACCAGTGTTGACAACCTTCTTTCCATAGTGATAATTCAAAAGCACTCCGGAGAGAAATGCGATGCAATTTCTTTAACAAGAGGTTATATTTGCACATCAAAAAAACTAATAGCTTCGCCCAATTGCTATGTACAAATTATTATTTCTTATTTTTTTATTCACTGCGTTGCAAAAGAATTCTTTTGCGCAAGACACGCTTCCGAAAATAACGGTAACACAACTGGGTACCAAAGTGCTGGTATCATGGAATAATCCTTATACTTCCCTTACCGCCATTAATATTCAGCGCTCCGCGGATAGCACCAGAAATTTTACTACCATTGGAAGCGTGCTCAATGTAAAAACAGCAACGAATGGCTTCGTTGACACCAAAGAATTTATTCCATCTGACCAGTATTACCGTTTATTTCTTTCTTTTGAAGGAGGCACTTATATTTTCACCACCTCGCGGAGGCCTGCACGGGATACACTCAATATTTCTGCTGAGTTAAAAGAATTTCAACAGCCCGCTACTGTAAAAACATGGTTTGTCCCTTCAAAGCATATTTATACAGGAAGGGATAACAACATCATTATTTCGTTGCCGGACGCCTTGAAGAAAAAATATTCCATTAAGTTTTTTGAAGATGACGGCACTTTTATTTTTGAACTGAGAAAGATTACTGATACTTACCTTACGTTGGATAAAGTAAATTTTATGCATTCGGGGCTTTTTGATTTTGAATTATATGACAACAGAATTCTTATTGAAAGACATAAAATTTACATTCCGAAAGACGGGAAAGCCACACCTGCCCTTGATGTAAACGGATACGAAATTAACTGAGGCTCGCATTGAATACCACTTCAAAATTCCTTTTTAATTTCTCTTTTACTTCTTCAAAATTTACTTTATAGCCCAGTTCTTTTTCAATGGAGGTAACCTGTTTGTTTACGATGCCGCACGGAATAATATTATCGAAATAGCTGAGGTCGGTATTTACATTCAATGCAAAACCATGCATGGTAATCCAGCGGCTGCACCGTATTCCCATAGCGCAGATTTTCCTTTCTCTGCCCGGGTTTCCAGGCTCTATCCACACTCCTGTTTCTCCTTTACTTCTGTCGCCTTTAATGCCATAATCAGCAATAGTTACAATGATTACTTCTTCCAGACGGTGAAGGTATTCTCCAATGTCTGTAGTAAATTTTTCAAGATCAAGTATGGGATACCCCACCACCTGTTGCAGGCCATGAAATGTAATATCTCCTCCCCGGTTGGTTCTGAAAAATTCAATTTCCTTTTCCTCCATTTCATGCTCGCTTAATAATACATTTTCAATGTGGCCGCTTTTGCCAAGCGTATAAACGGGTGGATGCTCGCAGAACAGCAGGTGATGCGAGGTTGAAAGCTCCTTCTTCCCCGAAGAGGTAAAAGAAAAATCCTCTGTTAATTCATTGTTCAAATCTAATCGGCTGTTTTTTTTACCTGATTGCTGATTGCTGAATGCTGATTGTTTATTGCTGGATGCTGATTGCTGAATGCTGATTGCTGAATGCTGAATGCTGATTGCTGATTGCTCATCCTCCGCAGCTCTTCTTGCTTCCGATTTTATCTCAAGGTTTTTTTTCACCAACTTTTCCTGGTAATCCCATGCTGCTTTGTAATTAATAATTCCAAGGTCCTCAAAAATGATGTGCTGTTTTTCCAAATGAATAAATTTAATTTGCAAAGATAAATTGAATTGGCTTATTGTTCTATTTGTTCATTGGTTGGCCTCATGTCTTAAAGTACATTTTATGATTGAAGAAGAAATAATTGAAGAAGGCGAAGATATTTTTGAAAAGATTCTTATTGTTTGTGCCAAAGGCCAGGAGCCATTGCGTATTGATAAATTTTTGATGAACCGCATTGAAGGCGCTACAAGAAATAAAATTCAGCAAGCCATAGCGGCAGAAAGAGTATTGGTGAATGAGAAAGCCATTAAGTCCAATTACAAAATACGGCCCGAAGACAATATTGTAATTTACCAGTATCATTTGCCCGGCAGCAATGCCATTGTACCCGAAAATATTCCTTTTAAAATTGTATATGAAGATGATGAGGTAATGGTGGTTAATAAAGAAGCGGGCATGGTGGTTCATCCCGGCAGCGGCAATCCGGGAGGCACTTTGGTAAACGCTGTGGCATGGTATTTAAAACAACAAAACCCGGATATTGATGAAGAAGATCTGACCCGGTTTGGATTGGTACATCGCATAGATAAAAACACTTCAGGCCTTTTGGTGATGGCAAAAACGCCAAAGGCAATGACACATCTGGCCAAACAATTTTTTGATCATACGGTTCACCGCAGGTACGTGGCGCTGGCGTGGGGCGATTTTGAAGACGAAGAAGGAACTATCGTGGGCCATGTAGGCAGGCATCAAAGATTCAGAAAATTGTTCACTGTTTACCCTGAAGGAGAGCATGGAAAAGAAGCTATCACGCATTATAAAGTTTTGGAGAAATTTAATTATGTTACGCTCCTGGAATGCAGGCTGGAAACCGGTCGTACTCACCAGATACGCGTACACATGCAATCCATTGGCCATCCTCTTTTTAATGATATTACTTATGGCGGCGACAGGATTGTAAAAGGAACCGTGTTTACCAAATACAAACAATTTGTGGAAAACTGTTTCGGGCTTTGCCCCCGCCATGCACTGCACGCGCAACAATTGGGATTTATACATCCGGCAACAAAAAAGCAAATGTATTTTGAAAGCCATTTACCAGATGACATGCAGGCTGTGATTGAGAAATGGAGGAAGTATAGTGTGGGCAGGAATTTATAATAGTGTAATAAATTCCCGTTACGTACTTTAAATTAAACATGTTTCTGCGGCAGTTTGAAAATGCGCCCATCTCATTTTATCATTTATTTAATCGTAAATTTGAGACAGCACTAATTAAAAAGATTTTATGGAAAGTATAGTAATCAACGTTCCCCCTTATCTTGCCAATGCTTTTATGAATGCAGATGAAAGTAAGAGGAGAAATGCCGAAATATATATTAATACCTTTCTGACTGAGCTTTTCAGCGATGAGCCTGCTAATGAACGTCTTTTTAAGACCATGAAAAAAGCCACGGCCGAAGCAAAGGCAAATGGTTTTACTACCGACATGATGGATGAACTGCTGAAAGACAATGAATAAGTTTTTATATTCGATACTAACACTTTGCTAAGCGCTTTATTTGATGAAACCTCTTTACCGGCAACAGCATTAAAAAAGGCAAGACTTCAGGATGTTTTACTGATTTCTGAATCCGTAAAAGCAGAATACCGTCAGGTATTTTCCCTGACTAAATTTGATAAATATATTTCAGTTTCCACCCGTATCGAATTTATAGAAAATATTGTCGCGCATTCGTTTCCTGTTAATATAACAGAAGAAGTTTCAGAATGCAGGGATCCTCATGATGATAAATGGCTTTCTCTTGCAGTATCCGCAAGAGCAGATTGCATTATTACCGGCGATAAAGACCTGTTAGTATTACATCCCTTTAGAAAAATCCCCATTTTAAATCCTGCTAATTTTATAAAAAATTTTTATGCTGCATAAAAACGACCGCTACGTTATCATTAGCAAATGAAACAAAAAATAGTAATCAATCTTTACAAAGAAGGCAT
>JBDSOE010000013.1:0-7981 GCA_039915005.1 Ginsengibacter sp. | reverse complement strand
TGGTTCTTATCGAATGGCAAAAAATTATACCAATTCTATTGACGGCAGGGTTTATAATACGGGCTTTCGTGAGACCAATCTATCGGCTACGGCCCAGTACGTTAGCACCGGCGGGTATTCCAATCTGAATTTTACACTGTATGATAATTTGCAGGGAATACCAGACGGAAGCCGTGATTCCATAACAAGAAAATTTACCAAACAAATTTACGAAGGCAGCAATGATGAAATTAAAAACAGGCCCATTGTTCCTGATGCGGAATTAAACTCGTACCAGTTAAGTCCATTGCACCAGGGCATACAGCATTACCGGATTTATAGTAACAACTATTATAGAATAGGCGAAAGCCGTATTGATTTCACTTTGGCCTTTCAGCAAAATATCCGCAGGGAATACAATCACCCCACCTTACCACAGCAGGCAGGAATGCATACACAATTAAATACCTACAATTATGGATTTCGGTATCATGCACCCTCATTCTTGAACACCGAAATTTCGGTGGGCATCAATGGAATGTATCAACATAGTAAAAGCAAAAATGCCACCGATTTCCCCATTCCCAATTACAATTTGTTTGATGCAGGGAGTTACATTTTTGCCAAGTGGAAACAAAATAACTGGACCATAAGTGGTGGTTTAAGATATGATGTCCGCCATTTGAAAGGCAATAATTTTTATACAAAAACAGATGCCGCCACAGGCTTTGAAAAGCAGGCAATTCTATCAGATACCATTGGCGCCTATTTGCAATTCCCGGCATTTGCCAAAATATTTAATGGTACCTCTTTAAGTATGGGAGCCACCTACCAGGTAAATGAGCACATTAACCTGAAAATAAATCTGGCTAAAGGCTACAGGGCACCAAGCATTACTGAATTTGCCTCTAACGGACTTGACCCGGGGGCTCACATTATTTATTTAGGAAACAGGAGCTTTGTACCTGAATTTAGTTTCCAGGAAGATATAGGTGCAGACGTTACTTTTAAAGATTTCTCGGCATCTGCAAGCGTATTTAATAACCACATAGAGAACTATATATATTTATCGCAACTGGCAGATGAAAATGGAAATGCTGTTGTGGACGCGCAGGGAAATAAAACTTTCCAGTATCAGCAAGCCACGGCTCAATTGTATGGAGCAGAATTTATATTGAATATTCACCCAACCATTTTAAAAGGGTTTTCATTTGACAATTCCTTTTCTATGGTTCATGGTTTCAACAGAAAAAACAATTTTAAAAGCGAAGGAATACACGGAGAATATCTGCCCCTGATTCCACCCATGAAATTATTGAGCAGTATTCATCAAAGCATCAAAACCAATTCTAAGACATTTCAGGAAATCAACGGGAAGATTGAGGCTGAATATAGTGCTGCACAAAACCGTTACATGGCGTTGCACAATACCGAAACCTCTACAACAGCTTATGCCCTGTTCCATATTTCTTTAAATACAAAAATCAACCTGTCAAAAATGTATGATTTACAGTTTCAGGTACAGGTGAATAATATTTTCGACAAGGCTTATCAATCCAACCTGAGTCGGCTAAAATATTTTGAGTATTACTCACAATCCACAAACGGGCATTTAGGAATGTACAATATGGGCAGGAACATTTGTGCAAAAGCAATCCTGTCTTTTTAGACGTATCCCTGGTTGCCGGGAAGAATACCTGTATGGTATCTAATAGCCATTGTTTCGTGGGTAAGCTATACCTGCATCGGGGGATTCATCCAGAGTATGAGATGGCCACGGCGCGGAGAGTTTGTAAAGATTTGAAGTTAGTACTGCGCCTCGCCATGACGGAAACCGAATCGCCTCGCCATGACGGAATTGAAGCGCCTCGCTATGACGAAAACCGATGTAAAGACAGGGATAGTGTAACGTAAAAAAACATCTCTCAACAGAAAAAAAATAACAATTAATTGCTAATTGTTTTTACATTTGGTAAACAATTCTATTATATCACACTCTCTCTTCCTGTCCTGGCCTTTAGCATTTATCCAAACTAAAACGACCTTTTATGATCAACACCATTAAAATATTTTTGCAAACCCTATTTATTTGTTTTGCACTTATTTCTTCCGTGAATGCGCAAAAGATTGAGGGCAGGGTTAACGACGCCACAGGCAAAGCCATAGAGGGCGCCTCCGTTGTGATCAAAGATTCACGCACCGGCACCACCACCAACGAAGCGGGCAATTTTTCTATTGCGGCAAAACCCGGTGATGTTATTATCATCACGGCATTGGGATATGCTTTTCAACAGGTAAAAGTAGCAGACAATTCTATGCTTACCATAACGATGCAGATGCAAACTACCGAACTTGACCAGATAGTATTATTGGGAAGCAGAAGTGGAGGAAGGGTAAAAACAGAATCGCCCGTGCCGGTGGATGTGATTAGCCTGGGAAATGAGAGCCAGACCACAGGCAAGCCAGATCTTACCTCATTGCTTAACTATGCCGCTCCTTCTTTTAATTACAATAAACAAAGCGGCAGCGATGGCGCCGACCAGATAGACCTTGCTACCCTGCGGGGCTTGGGGCCCGACCAGACATTGGTATTGGTAAACGGCAAGCGAAGGCATCAAACGGCATTTGTGGCCATATTTGGTACCAGGGGCCGCGGCAATTCTGGTACCGATTTAAATGCTATTCCTGAAGCGTCCATTGACAGAGTGGAAATTTTAAGAGACGGCGCCTCTGCGCAATATGGTTCAGATGCCATTGCCGGAGTAATCAATTTAGTCTTAAAAAAAGATATAAATAAATGGGAGATAAACATAGGAGGCTCGGGGTATTACGATAAAAAGTATAATGCCAACGGTATGAAACAGCAATATGTGTATGGCGATGATATGGATGGAAAGGCATTAAACGTGGGCATCAACAGAGGGTTTGCTATCGGGAAATTAAAGAAAGGGTTTATTAATTTATCAGGAAATTTCTTTAGCCAGGAAAAAACATTCAGGCAGGTGTTGGATAATGACCTGACTCATAAAAACGGCTTACCCATTAATGCGGGCCGCCGTGCCAATGGCGACGGCTCTGTTACCAGCGGTGGCGGAATGCTGAATATGGAAGCGCCTTTGGCAGGTACACAAACCACATTTTATGCTTTTGGGGGATACAATTATAAATCATCAGAAGCTTACGCCTATACACGCACCTTTCACGGTTTTAATCCTCTTTCTTCAGCGAGGCCAGGCAGGTTTCCGACAGATGCCAACGATAAACTGATTTGGGATCCGGCCATCATGCGAAGCGTTCCCACTCCCGGCGACTTAGCCGACACAGTTTTTAACCCGCTTATACAAACACATATTACAGATGGCTCACTTGCCGTTGGCTTTCGCGGCACCCTGCATAGCGATTGGGATTGGGACATCAGCAATACCGTGGGCAGAAATGATTTTCATTTCTTTGGTGATAAAACTTTTAATGCGTCACTGGGGGCAGGTGGCATTAATAAAAATCATTTTGATGATGGCGGTTTCAATTTTTTACAAAACACCAGCAATATTGATTTCAGCAAACGCTTTTCAACAGTAGCCAATGGCCTCAACCTGTCATTTGGAGGAGAATACCGCTTTGAGCAATATAAAATTTATGAAGGTGAAAAAGGGTCCTATTTCAATTATGCTCCTTCCGCAGATGAAAAAGCCTCCGGTTCGCAGGGCTTTCCCGGTTTTCAGCCGGTGGATGTAGTCAATGCAAAAAGAAATACAGAAGGCCTATATGTGCAGGCCGACCTGGATGTTACGGATCAATGGCTAACCACAGGTGCCGTAAGATTGGAAAATTATAGTGATTTTGGTTTTTTAAGCACCTATAAATTCGCCACCCGCTACAAGGTTTCTCCCCATGTAAATATCAGGGGATCTGTAAGTACTGGTTACAGGGCGCCATCGCTGCAGCAGATCAATTTCAGCAATACCTTTACGAATGTACAAGGTGGAAAATCTTTTGATGTAAAGATCGCCCCTAACTTTAGCCCCATCACCAAAGCCGCCGGAATACCGGAATTAAAACAGGAAAAATCGGTGAACGCCAGCCTTGGCTTTACAGCAAAGCCTTCCAAAGAATTTACTATAACCATAGATGGCTACCTGGTAAAAATAAAAAACAGGGTGGTGCTTACCGGGCAGTTTGATACCACCAATGAGGCGCTAAAGCCCATACTGAAACAGCTAAGCGTGGCACAGGCCCAGTTTTTTGCCAATGCGGTAAACACTACCAATACGGGCGTGGACATCATTTTAAACTATGCCAAAAGCTGGCAGAGCCAAAGCCTGAATGTTTTATTAGCTGCTAATTTTCAGCACATGAAAATTGATAAAGTAAACATCCCTGCCGCACTAAACGGTTCGTTTGAAGAACAACAGGCTTTCTTTAGCGAAAGTGAACAGAAATTTGTACTGGCATCTGCACCTCCTGAAAAACTGGGCCTTACCATAGATTATGGTTTTGCAAAAAAAGTGAAAGTGGGTACACACCTTACTTACTTTGGGAAAATAACCTTATTAGGCTACGGTTATGAGAATACCTACCCTCCCCTTGTGGCTTTGGATGCTGACCCCAACACTACCGTATCGGAACAATTTAATTACAACGGGAAATTGGTAACCGACGTGTATGCCTCTTTTAAATTATGCAAAAGCACTACTTTTTATATAGGGGCCGATAACTTATTGAATGTGCATCCGGACCTGGGATATGTGCCCGGCGCCAAACAATCGGCCTTTGATGGAGAAGCGGGCGGCCCCTGGGATGCCGTACAAATGGGAACTAATGGGCTCAGGTTGTTTGTAAAAGCGCGGTTTAGTTTTTAAAATGGCTTCCAACCTTTGTTTGGTGTCTATAGTCGGGTAAGCAAAGTCTTTTCAGCCCGATCAGGCTTCTATAAATTCATCATAATTTAAAAAGATGCGACAACCGGGACTAACTTTTTTAAAGGAAGCAATTATGGCTCTAACGTGTTCTTTTGCTTCTTTTGATGAAATATGCAATTCTTCTAAATTTTTAAGATTATCTAAAACCCGGATATCTTTTAATGAAATAGAGGTCTTTAAAAGATTCAAAATTCTTAAACTCTCCATTTGGTTTATATCGGCCAGGCATTCTGCTGTAATATATCTCGATTGTATCAGTTGCAAACTTTCACACTGTTGTACTTTGCTAATTAATTTCACCCCGGCGTTGGTAATGTTTGTGTTTTCTAAATCAAATTTGCGGATGATGGGAACCCTTGAAGTTAAATAAAACAAATACTCGTCATCCACTTCGGAGTCTATAGAAACAACGCCATTCATCTCTGACGGAATTTTAGTTACAGCTTTAATGTTGTACTTACACAGCCAAAAATCTTTTTCCTTTTTTGAGAGTTTCATTTTTTTGTTCTATTAAAAAAACCATTTATTTATTTTACTTTTTGTAAAAAGGAATGGGCAATTAAGGCAATACTGCCGGTTTTTTCGCCTTCGTCGTATTGTATGGTAACCCGATAAGGTACGCCGGTTTTCTCCCAATTTTCTACTATAGTATTTTCCCGCCTTTTTGTTTTCAAGATAAATTGATTTGTCTTTAATTCTTTTAATGCCGCTGAGCGTTCATCTGCCTTTACCACTTTGTTATAATAAAAAAACTGTTCCTCTTTGTTAAAAAATATTTCAGCCTTTTGTGAGGATCCTTTATAGAGCAAAAAAGCCTTACCCTCAATACTATTCATCACTTTATTGGTTTTCTTCCAGTCCATATTGGTTTCTATTTGCTGCAACAGTGTTTTATACAAACCGGCCTCTGTTGCTTTTGCTTCCATCGCAGCAAGTGGATTGCTGTTAAAAATTGAATTCAGTTTATTAACACCTTCCATTACTTTTGCAAGATTATTCTCATCAAGCATTTGTAAATCCAAACCTGTTTCCTTCTGCGATGGTTTATCTATAAAAAATTCCTTCCCTCCTTTCTTCACCCTGGCTTTTCCGTTTCTGAATACATCGGCAGAATCGTACTGGCAACTGATAACTTCATTTCCCCTGGTATCAATAAACCCGAATTTATTATTTCTCTTCACTTTGCCATATCCTTCAGTAAACTTAAATGCCATATCATATATGTGTGTTGAAGATCTTCCCCCTTTAGTATTATGGAAATAATATTTTTTATCTTTGATGGCTACCAGCAGGCCTTGGTCCAACTGTACAATATCGGAATACTCAACTGGCATCAGTTCCTTGCCTTTAATATCAAACAAACCCCATTTAGAATTCCTTTTTACCCATGCCAATGAACCCCGTATATCAATCTTATCATAATGTACCGGGATAAGTATTTTACCGGTGGTATCTACCATGCCATCCCCATAAGTATTAGATATAGTGGAAACGCCAGATTTTTTATTAAAAAGTACCTGGTTGTAATATAAAGGTTCCAGTAAAACTTTACCCTCGCCTGTTTGTAAACCATAGCGGCGGTTAATCCTTACATAAAATAGATCGTAGGGCTTCACCTGATGCAAAGATTCGTAAATGGGCTTAATGGTTTCTTTGCCCCATCTATTCACCAATCCCCACCGGTCATCTTTTTGTACCATAAAGTAACCATGCTCATAATCCCGGATATAATCGTAAGCCGGAGAGGTGATAATGGTACCGGTACTATCCATCAGACCCTTTAATTTTTTCTTTTCAAAGGTGGTGTAGCCCTGCTTAAATTCCCAAATGAAATCATATTGTGCTTTTACAATAATGTCACCGGTATTATTCTTCACCCCATATTTTCCTTTCTCATAATAAACAACCTGGCCATTCGAAAGGCCGGTTATGAAGTTGGTTATAAGCAATAATAATAGTAATCTCATAATTGCAAACATAATGGATGTTTGCTCATTTTCCTCTTCATCCATAGGCCTTTGTGGGTGGCTCACCAATCACTTAGCAAAACTCAGGTACTTTTGTTCCTTGTTCTCAATATCTGACTTGTTATTAGGGGAACTGACGTAATCGAAAGGTTTATCGGGAGAGGAGAATAATCGGGAATTCATTTTAGAATTATGGATGCATTTATCAATTGTGGTAATTTCCTGGAGGCATGCCATATTGATATATTGGACATAACCCAATTGTTCACAATAAAATAGGTGTACCTGTTTGGATTTAACTGAAAGATTATAAATACAAGACTGCGTTGATGGCGGATCCTCTGCGGGAGACTCGGTTGAGATTAAAATGCCTTTTTACCAGAGAAAAAAACCTTCGCATCGCGTTTGAAACCTTTGTTCACTATACAGTATACGCCTTCTTAAAATTGCGCCATCTGCCGCAAGTATAGAAGTATTAAATTTCTCTCTATAGAAATGTTATTTAAATTTTTCAATACATTTTTTGTTACCTTGACCTTCCCGATTGCTTACAGATCAAACTAACATTTTGAGATTCCTGTTAACATTAGAATGTAAAAAATTGCCCGCTTCGCTGCCTGTCAATTACCAGTATCCTCTGTCAGCAGTAATTTACCACATCATACAAAATGCCGATGCCGAATTTTCAGCTTTCCTCCACGATACCGGCTATGGGCGGGGCTTTAAAAGCTTTAAACTATTCACCTTCTCCGACATCATCACCCCTTTTAAAATGCAGGGCGACCGGATGCAACTGCTCACCAACAAAGCAACCCTCAGCATTTGCTTCTATCTTCCTGGTGCTGCTGAAAATTTTATCCGGGGATTGTTTATGAACCAGCAAATTGAGATTGCTGATAAAATATCAGGAGTTGGTTTTCATATTTCGCAGATAGAAAGTATAGCAGAGGGCCTGGATTTTGAAGCCAATACAAAGATTATTTTGCAACCATTATCGCCTGTGGTGGCTGGCATTAAAAATGAAAAAGGCCATTATACCTACCTTGATCCGCGCGATCCAGGATTTGCGGAAAGCCTTATCCACAACTGGCTTCAAAAGTATAAAGCCATTTATGA
>JBDSOE010000209.1:0-4355 GCA_039915005.1 Ginsengibacter sp. | reverse complement strand
TTGAATAATGATATGGTGATGCTATCCAGAATATAGAACCGTTTTATGATTGCTGAATTTAAGCGGCTGTACGAGATACTATGCTTATAAAAACCATACAGCTTTTGATAAATAGTACCAAAGACTTTGGGTGGCCTTTGCATATTCCCATCGCTTAATGTGCTTCGTGGCGGCACCCGGATAAGGTTGAGATGGTTGAGCTTCCCCTGGCAAACCTCAAGCCCACATTGTATTTCCCGAAGTGATGTACAGTTGGTATAAATGCCGTACAACATGCTCACCAAATGGTCCCACACAAATAATCTCTTGTAGCACCGATTGGCTTTATGCTCATGAATGCTTTGCTTTATAATGGACTGGTCTAATAAACTAAGTAGCTGACTGAAAATTGGCTGTCCGAGAAAATCCGTAGATTTGTTCATATCATATTTTATAGTGTCGTAACTACAAAATTGATAAATGGTGGTCATTAGACCACCTTTATTTTATTTTATCTCGGACAACAATGATTTCAAATCCATGAATGCAGATTTTAGATTTAAAAGTCTTATTTATAAAATAGATTAGCAACATGATCCTGAAATTTCCAATCCAATCAATTTTATAAAAGATTTTGCTTTCTTCTTTGTTGTGATAAGATGATTTTCCTCTTTATAATAGAAAGGGTGGCCATAAAAAAAACCGGGAATCATTCCCGGCTTTCTTTACTGTTTATTAAAATTATCTCCTTTGAGCCAATGCTTCTTCACCTATGATTTTGTCAATAACTTTTACGGTTTCTTCAATATAAATATCGCTTCCGACGGTTTTAATGAATTGGTTTTGGGCTTTTACTTTTGTGGTGTCGTTACCGATCTGCAATGAATCTTTGGTAATACTTTTCACCGTAAGGCCAGAGGGTAATTTTGAATATTGCTCCAGCTTTTTAGAAGCCTCCTTAATTTTAGCCTGCGCTTCTTTGTAGGCTACAATGTTTAAAGGAACTTCTTCATTCCGGTATTTATCTAATAAGCTCACAATTTCCCTGATCCCTTTAAAGTTCTGATTCTGACTCACCTGGTCATTGGCCTGAGTAACGATGGTAGAAAGACTGTACCCCGGATTCCAGAGCGTGTAATTGGCTTTAGGGATCTCATCCCAGCCCAATGCATCGGGATTATCCTTTTCACGAAACTTGGCATTTTCAAACCTGTCGGGAATGACAATATCAGGAACTACACCACGTAACTGGGTAGCTCCGCCATTAATGCGATAGAACTTTCTAAAAGTAAGTTTGATATCGCCAAGTCCCTCGGAAGGCCGGTTGAATAAAGTATTTTCTGCCTGCGGGTCTAATGAAATACTTCTTTGAACGGTTCCTTTTCCATAAGTGGAACTGCTTCCGATTACGATGCCTCTCTGATAATCCTGGATGGCTGCGGCAAAAATTTCTGATGCGGAGGCGCTTAGCTCATCTACCATTACCGCAAGAGGGCCGGTGTATAAAACTTCTTTGTCTCTGTCGGTTAAAATGCTCGCTTTTTCATCACGGCCTTTCACCTGCACCACCGGGCCGTCCTTAATGAAAAGCCCTACCATGTCCACCACATCCGTTAAGGAGCCTCCCCCATTTCCACGCAGGTCAATTACAATACCATCTACATGTTCCGCTTTTAATTTTTCAACTTCTTTAGCCACATCAGTAGCGGATCTTCTTGCATTCGGATCATTGAAATCCGCATAAAATTCGGGTAAATAAATATACCCGATCTTATGAGTTCCATTGATGATGGCGCTTCTTGCATACGTGTCTTCGAGAGATATTTTATCTCTTAATAAAGAAACTATTTTAATGGTGCCATCTGCTTTTTTCAGCGTAAGCCGTACTTCAGATCCTCTTTGTTCGCCCCTGATCAATTTTACAGCATCGGTTAAGGCATAGCCGGTAACGTCCACCGGAGCCCCTGCCCCTTCGGCAATTTTTATAATCTCATCTTCAGGTTGAATCTGACCTGATTTCCAGGCGGGCATTCCTGTAATAAGGCTAGCTACTTTTATTTTTCCATCTTCTTCTTTCAACTGCGCGCCTATTCCAAAGAAAGTACCACTTAGCATTTCATCAAAACTTCTTTTATCAATCGGCGCAAAATAAGTAGTATGAGGATCCATCGTGCTGGTAATGGCATTTACAAAAGTGCTGAACATATCATCAGTGGTATTGTGATTTTTCAGTGTTTTAAAATAACGATCCATCTGGCGCGATACAATATTTATCGCTTCACGCTTCAGCGTGGAATCGGCTTTATATACGGAATCCTTTTTATTTCTTTCCCTTTCATCCTGCAGATCAACGAATCTTCCGAGTACAAGGTATTTAATGCGTTTGCGCGAATAATCATACCTCTCTTCGGGCGAAGACGGGTAGTTTCTTTTATCGCCGTCTGTTTGTAAAGATTCGTTCTTGTTGAAATCAAAAGGCTTGCTCAGCACTTCTTTATAAATTTTTGAAATTTCGTCGGTGCGTAACAAATAGGTATTGCTGATGGTGTAAAAAGATTCAATGGGAGCGCCATGAATTTCATCATCAATCTTGTTCTCATATTTTTTAAAAGCATCAATATCTTTCTGCAGGAAAACGTATTTATCAGGGTCGAGGTTTTCTTCAAATTTTTTAAGTACTTCCCGGGAAAACGCATCGTCTATTTTCTTTGGACTGTAATGCCCCTGTTCCAGAACAATGCCTACATTTCTAAGTATCCGCTGGTATTTCGCTTTGGGATCGTCATTCTTTCTATCACTGCTTCCCATTACCCCATAGGCAATAAATAAACCGCCGAGAATAAGAATAAGAAGTACCGGAATAAATTTCTTGCTCATAATAAAACTGATTATTGGGTTCATAAGTAAAAGTAACTGAAAATAGAATGGTACTAAAAGTAGGAATTTGAATTAACAAAGGTTTTAATAATCTGCTGATATGTACCATTAATCTGTTCTTTATTTTCTGCTCCTTCTTTTTTAAAAGAGAAAAAAGATCAGGAATTATCAAGAAGATTTATTGGCTAAACGCTGCAAAAAGATAAAGACGGATTGTTGATTTTTCAAGTAAAACAATTTAAAGATTGGTTTCCTCGGGTATAATTTTTTTTAAAAAATTAACCGGCACATTTGGTAATTAAAAAAGACAATTAAAAGAAGGGTGGATGATGGGGCTCGAACCCACGACCCTCAGAATCACAATCTGATGCTCTAACCAACTGAGCTACAACCACCGTTTGAAGGAGCGCAAATTTAATTAAAAATTTCATCTAAAAACAAATCCATTTTTTTATTGGGTAACACAGGCCTATATACCCTTTGCACCTATGCACTAAAAGGAAAAAGACAAAAGAGGTATGGCTTATGTTTTTTTCACCGCCTGCAATTAGTAAAATACCATTCATATAGATTTAAAAAATCCTTAGCAGAAACTATCCAGAATTTTGCGCGAATTATTTAATAAATAAAAGCAAATAAGATGAGAAAAATTTACCTGGCTTTGCTCGTTGTATTTCTATCCGGAATGACGATGGCTCAAATGCCCGGCGCCAGGAATATGAGCGGCCAGAATATGAATCCCGGCCATTTTTATGGGAAGGTAGTTGATGCCAATACCAACAAGCCCCTGGAAGCGGCTTCCATTCAACTTACACAAAACAGAATGGATACGGCTACCAAAACGAAAAGAGATTTTGTAATTGCCGCACTGTTAACGGATAAAAAAGGAGAGTTCAATATTGATAAACTTCCAGTGAGAGGAAGCTTTCAGATTTTAATAACGGCGATTGGTTTTGCGCCTTACCATGAAACCATTTCTTTCGATTTAAAAACGGCTGGTGGCGATATGAGCCAGATGATGAGCGCAGTGGATAAGGACCTGGGAAATATTAAGATGAAGCATGATGCCAAACAATTGGAAGGCGTGGTGGTTACGGCCAACAAAAATATGTTGCAGATGAACATTGACCGGAAAGTATTTAACGTGGATAAAAGCCTTACCAGCGTGGGCGGCACCGCTGTGGATGTAATGAAGAATGTGCCTTCGGTAAATGTGGATATTGATGGAAATGTTACCCTTCGCAATGCGTCTCCCCAGATATTTATTGATGGCCGACCCACTACATTAACGCTGGAGCAAATACCGGCTGATGAAATCGAAAGCGTTGAGATCATTACAAATCCTTCTGCAAAATTCGATGCCTCAGGTGGCGGATCTGGTATCTTAAATATCGTACTCAAGAAAAACAGGAAGGCAGGTTACAATGGAAATTTAAGAGCGAATGTTGACTCGCGACTTAAGTTTGGTATAGGCGCTGATGTAAATGTGAAGCAAGGAA
>JBDSOE010000245.1:0-25878 GCA_039915005.1 Ginsengibacter sp. | reverse complement strand
ATACGCATTCCCACTACTGTTTTGTCTCAAAATGATTCCGGAGTAGGAGTGAAAAATGGTATTAACTATAAGAATAAGAAAAATTTCTTAGGCACTTTTGTTCCGCCGGTTGCGGTTTTTAATGATGACCTTTTTTTATCTACCCTGGACGAAAGAAACTGGCGTTCCGGTATTGCAGAGGCTGTAAAAGTGGCACTCATCAAAGATGCAGATTTCTTTTATTGGATAGAAAAGAATGCGGGTAAGTTTTTGAACAGGGACCAGGCTGTTATGAACGATTTGATTCATCATTGTGCTGAATTGCATTTGCAACATATAGCTTCTGGCGACCCTTTTGAATTGGGATCTTCAAGGCCTTTAGACTTCGGACATTGGAGTGCACACAAATTAGAGCAGCTGACTGATTTCAAGATTTTGCATGGAGAAGCAGTGGCGATGGGTATTGCATTTGATACCATTTATTCTGCTTTATCAGGAAGGTTATCTATGGAAAAAGCAGAACAGGTGGTTCAATTATTGGTAAACCTTGGCTTTGAAATTACGCATCCTTTGTTGCAATTGGAAGACGACAATAATGAGATGCTGCAAGGGTTACAGGAGTTCCGGGAACATTTGGGTGGCCGCTTAACCATTATGTTGCTTCGCGATATCGGGCACGGAGAAGAAGTCCATGAGATGGATATTTCTTTATTAAGAAAGGCGGCCAGAAAGTTGCAAAGCTATCAACACGTCGCTTTGTGAGTTATTGCAAACCTTCCAAATTCCTCAACTCAAAACTTTAATCATGCTCACCACATACGGTCATCTTACTTATTGCACCAATATCCACGCAGGGGAAAGTTGGCCGGACCACTTTGCTGCGATAAAAAAATATTTTCCTTCTGTAAAACAAAAACTATCCCCGGATAAGCCCATGGGTATTGGTTTGCGTCTTTCTAACGAAGCAAGCATCGAGCTAATTAAAAAAGAGAATCTTTCTGATTTTAAAAAATGGCTTCAAGATCAGGACGCATATATATATACGATGAATGGATTTCCTTATGGAGGATTTCATAGAACTATTGTAAAAGATAAAGTACATACTCCCGACTGGACTACGGATAAAAGAGTAGATTATACCATTCGGCTATTTCATATTTTAACTGCATTAATTCCATCTGGTATGAATGGTGGCGTATCTACTTCTCCCTTGAGTTACAGGCATTGGTTTAAAACTAAAGAGAAGCTAGCCGTTGCAAGAGAAACCGCTACTAAAAATATTATTGTTATTATAGAAAAGCTGATTGAAATACATAAATCTACCGGCACTTTGTTGCACCTGGATATAGAGCCTGAGCCGGATGGATTATTAGAAACAGGTAAGGAATTTATTGAGTGGTTTGAAAATGAATTGCTTCCTCTTGGCATTCCCATTATCAAATTAAAGTTTGAGGTATCTCATCAACATGCGGAAAATTTAATAAAGGAACACCTTCGTCTATGCTATGACGTATGCCATTTTGCAATTGGCTATGAACCGCATAAACAAATCATTAATGATATGACGACACATGGAATAAAGATTGGAAAGATCCAGATCAGCGCTGCATTAAAGGCTACAATGAATTCATCAAAAGAAAATACAAAGAACATTAAAGAAAGCTTTGGGAAGTTTAATGAACCCACTTATTTGCACCAGGTAGTTGCCAAAACAGAAGATGGAAAATTGGTACGATATCCTGATCTTCCGGACGCATTAAAAGATAATGATCGTTGTTTCGTAGAATGGCGCGCCCATTTTCACGTACCTGTTTTCGCAGAAAAATTTGGTTTGCTATCTTCCACACAGGATGAAATCGCTCAAATACTTTCACTTCAAAAGAAGAAGCCTTTCACTCAACACCTCGAAGTGGAAACATATACCTGGGAAGTGCTTCCTCCTGAATTGAAGCTGCCTTTGCAGGACTCTATCACCAGGGAATTGCAATGGGTGAAAAATATTCTGGACGAATGATGGATCAAAATTAAATTGAAATGAAAAAAACAGTTGTTATAGATGTAGTGGGTCTCTCATCTTCCTTAATAGGAGTACATACTCCTTTTTTAAAAAATTATATTCTTAATAAAAATTTAAGCACGATTGATCCCATGTTGCCTGCGGTAACCACCGCTGTACAGTCCACTTATATCACTGGTAAATGGCCTTCCGAACATGGAATTGTGGGCAATGGGTGGTACGATAGAGAAGATTGTGAAATTAAATTTTGGAAACAATCCAATAAATTGGTTGATGCAGAAAAAATATGGGAAAGAGCAAAAAGACTGGATCCTTCTTTTACATGCGCTAAAATGTTTTGGTGGTACAATATGTATTCATCGGCCGATTTTGCAGTTACCCCAAGGCCTAATTATCTCGCGGATGGCAGGAAGCTCCCCGACTGCTATTCGCATCCTGCAGAGCTGCGCGATAAGTTGCAAAAGGAATTGGGACAGTTTCCTTTATTCCAATTTTGGGGTCCGGGAGCCAATATCAAATCCACACAATGGATAGCAGACGCTTCCATTCTCACTGATCAATGGCACGATCCAACTCTTTCGCTGATCTATCTTCCACATCTCGATTATTGCCTTCAAAAGTTTGGTCCTAATCTTAATAAGATTTCCAAAGAGTTAAATGAGATTGATACAGTCATCGAACAATTAGTTAATTATTTCGAAAAGAAAAATGCACAGATTATTATTCTTTCGGAATATGGTATAGCGCCTGTTGATAATCCTATTCATTTAAACCGATTATTCAGGGAACATGGTTTATTGCAGATTCGTGTGGAAAGAGGATTGGAACTACTTGACCCTGGCGCATCAAAAGCCTTTGTGGTAGCAGATCACCAAATGGCTCATGTATATATTAATGACGTATCAATAACTAACAAAGTCAGAAATATTTTGGAGAAGGTTCCTGGAATAGAATTAATCCTGGATAAAAGTGCACAGAAAAAATATCATATGGATCATGAGCGTAGCGGAGACCTGGTATTGATGGCGGAAGCCCAAAGCTGGTTTACCTATTACTTCTGGTTCGATGATGCACTTGCTCCGGATTATGCACGTGTGGTGGATATTCATAAGAAACCGGGATACGATCCCGTAGAAATGTTTATGACCTCAAAACTGCGCGCAGCCTACAAACTTTTAAGAAAGAAAGCGGGATTTCGTTATGTGATGGATGTGATCCCTTTGGATGCTACCTTGGTGAAAGGTTCGCATGGAAGAGTAGGAACTTCTACAGAATTACACTCCGTAATTATTACCGAGAAGACTTTAAATAGGAAGATTTTACCAACAGATATTTATCAAATTATTTGGGAACACCTTAATTGAGTCTGCGGTTTTGGGTGAAATAAAAGTTCATAATAAAACCTCGAAAAGATAAAACTGACAATCAGCAATTGTAAAGGCAAGGAAATTGTAAAATTATCACTTGATGGTATGGGGTATTTTTTAACAACCCTAATTTCAAAACGTTCTGACATCTGGAGGTATATTTTCAATCAATTCTTTTACCTTCGCCACCTTTAAAAAATCATGCTTACCTTATCTATATGTTAACCCATTCTTCCTTGGTTTCGGAAAAATTATCCATCCCAGAAAAACAAGTTATTTCAGTATTAGAATTATTAGCCGAAGGCGCTACGATTCCTTTTATCGCCCGCTATCGCAAGGATAAAACGGGTGCATTAGATGAAGTACAGATTCAGAAGATCCAGGAAGAAGCAAAGTTTCAACAGGAGTTTTCTGATAGAAAAGCTTTTATAGAAAAAACGATTATTGAGCAGGGAAAAATGACTGATTCACTGCAGGAGAAAATTAATGCAGCTACCACATTCAATGAGTTATTGGATATCTATCTTCCTTATAAACCTAAGCGCAAAACCAGGGCGCAGGCTGCAAGAGAAAATGGCCTGGAACCTTTGGCTTTTTTATTATTGAAACAAGAAAATATAACTCCCCAGTTGGAAGCTGCGATTTATATAAATGAAAAAATTGCTGATGCAGAGACGGCGTTGCAAGGTGCACGCGATATCATTGCCGAGATGGTAAATGAAGATGCAGAAGTGCGCGCTGCTACGCGTAAGCTATTTGAAAGAACAGCCACTGTACAAAGTAAAATCGCTACCGGGAAAGAGGAAGAAGGAATAAAGTACAAAGATTATTTCGATTTCCTGGAACCCGTTTCTACCATTCCTTCTCACAGGATGCTTGCCGTAATGCGCGGATTTACTGAAGGATTTTTACGGATGGCTATTGCACCGGAAGAAGAAACGGCCTTATATAAAATGGAAGAGCCATTTATAAAAGCCAATAACGAAGCGGCGGCCCAGGTGAAGAAAGCCATCAAAGATGCGTATCATCGTTTGCTGCAACCAAGCCTTGAAAGTGAGTTTAGAATGGCATTAAAAACTAAAGCTGATGAGGAAGCCATTAATGTATTTGCCGAGAACCTGCGCCAGTTACTGCTTTCATCGCCATTGGGTAGTAAGAGAATTATTGCCATAGACCCCGGGTATCGTACGGGCTGCAAAGTGGTGGTGCTGGATGAGAAAGGTGAATTACAAAAGGCGGATCTGATATTTGTTCATGAGAAGAATTTTAAGCTGACTGATGCAGAACAAAAGATAAAACATTATGTAACGCAGTACGGCATTGAAGCTTTTGCCATAGGTGATGGAACTGCCGGGATAGAGACGGAGCAGTTTATTAAAAAATTACAAACGGGCTTACCGGTTTTTTTAGTAAATGAAGATGGCGCTTCTATTTATTCAGCTTCTGAAATTGCCCGCGAAGAATTTCCTGACCAGGATATTACCGTGCGTGGTGCCGTAAGCATTGGCCGTAGGTTGATGGATCCGTTGGCTGAACTGGTAAAGATAGATCCAAAAAGTATTGGAGTGGGGCAGTACCAGCACGATGTGAACCAGGTAAGATTGAAAGATAAACTGGATCAAACTGTGGTGAGTTGTGTGAACGCTGTGGGTGTTAATTTGAATACCGCAGGAAAGTATTTGCTAAGCTATGTAAGTGGCATCGGCCCTTCTATTGCGGAGAATATTGTAAACTATCGTAAAGAAAAAGGACGTTTTACCAACCGGAAACAATTACTGAAAGTGCCGAGATTAGGGGACAAGGCTTTTGAACAATGTGCCGGTTTCTTACGCATTAAAAATGGAGAAAACCCGCTGGATGAAAGTGGGGTGCATCCTGAATCCTACAAAGTAGTGGAGAAAATGGCAAAGGATGCAGGCATTGCAATTAAGGAAATGATAGCCAATGAAGCGATTGTAAATAAGATACCCTCACGGCAATACATAGACGAAAATATAGGGTTGCATACGCTACAGGATATTTTGAAAGAATTAAAAAAGCCGGGTCTTGATCCGCGCGACGAAGCCCAGGCATTTGAGTTCGCCAATATTTATTCCATAGAAGATGTAAATGTAGGTATGATCGTTCCGGGACAGGTAACCAATCTTACCCGTTTTGGCGCTTTTGTAGATATTGGGGTAAAGCAGGATGGCCTTGTTCATGTTTCGGAAATAGCTTACAGATACATCAGCGATCCTGGTGAAGTTTTAAAACTGAACGATAAAGTGATGGTGAAAGTGATGGAAGTAGATAAAGCACGTAAGCGAATTGCATTGTCCATAAAACAGACGCAGGAAGCGCCTAAAGCAAATAACCGGCAGGCATCAGGCCATTCGTTACGTTCGGATAGCCGTCAGCAAAGTCACCCAAAGCAGCCGGAAAAGCAAAGCGAAAGCATAGAGGATGCTTTGAGTTTATTGAAAAAGAAGTTTGGAAAATAAAGAATTTATTCTGTGTTATTTTTGTTCACCCTTTCTGCTTATTTGGCTTTCCTTTTTACGGGTAGATTTTTCATGCTTCGTTTCTTCTGCCTCTTTATCTTTAAAATAGCAATCATATCTTTTCTTTATGGGCAAAGAAAATCCTCTTCCGTTAAAACCCCAGGTCGGGACTTTTAAAGATTGATAAAAAACAAACAACAGCAACAAAAGTTATGGTTTTACCCAACCTTATTGTCAGGGATTCCACTCCGGTAAAAAAGTGATGAGAGGAATTTTATTAATGGGCCTAAACTTTGGGCGACGAGGTAATCACAATGGCGATTCCTTACAGGTTGTTATATCGGAGCGAGAGTTATAAAATTAACTGGGAATAGTTACTATATGTAAAACCGGGACGATCTTCAAAAATTAAAATAAAAACTAAGTAACTTTGAGTCATATCATGCTCCTTTTTTACTGTCTCCTTTTTTGCCGGAATATCGTTCGTTACCGGTTATAGTAAAAATCAAGTTATTAAGAAAATAATTAATAAAATATATGTACGATATTTGTTGTATAGGGCATATTACTTTGGATAAAGTGGTAACTACCAATGATACCCGGAATATGGCAGGCGGAACTTCTTTTTATTTCTCTAAAGCTATCCGAAATATGGATATCTCCTATGTTTTGGTTACTTCACTTGCGGAAAAAGAAATGAATTTTGTTGAAGATTTGCGCACCAGTGGCGTTGAGGTAAAGGCATTTAATGGCACCAGTACCGTTTACTTCGAAAATATATATTCTCGAAATTTGGATTATCGCACCCAAAGAGTATTGCAAACGGCTGAGGCATTTAGCTTTGAACAAGTAAAGCACATTGAAGCTTCCATATTTCATTTAGGGCCTTTGCTTGCTGATGATATACCTCTTGAGTTAATAAAAGCTTTATCAAAAAAGGGTAAAGTATCCCTGGACGTTCAGGGTTATTTACGCAAAGTTCAAAATCACGATGTATATGCAATTGATTGGAAGGATAAAAAGGAAGGCCTGGTATATGTGGATATTTTAAAAGCAAATGAAGCTGAAATGGAAATGTTGGTAGGATTTAAAGATATTCGCAAAGGTGCTAAAGTGCTGAGTGATTGGGGTGTTAAAGAAGTTGTTATCACTCTTGGCAGTAAAGGATCACTGATTTATGCAGATTCTGTATTTTATGATATACCCGCTTATGTTCCAGCTATCGAAACTGATACTACAGGATGTGGTGATACCTATATGGCCGGATATTTATATCAACGCATAAGAAATGCTTCCATACAAGAGGCGGGAGAATTTGGGGCTGCTATGGCAAGTTTGAAAATTGAATCACCCGGTCCGTTTACTGGTACTGAAGCAGATGTATTAAGATTATTGGCTGCTAAAAAACTTCCGGAACAACATATCGGAACAGGATTAAAGATACCGCAGTAAAAAAAGCTGTCTCAGATTTTTGTTTTGAGATAACTTGCTTGGCAGATTTAACTCTGTTAACCTTCTATTTTTTTACGTAAAAAAAAAGGCTTCTTACCAAACGTATTTGAATGGCGAAAAATATTTTACCTGAATGCCTCTTTGAAAATCTCTTCCCTCAAATCATTATTCATTACCGTATCGTAAAAAAGTGAGCTATGAAATTTTTTGTAACCGGATTTTTGAGTGCGTTCTAATTCTGTCTTACATGCCTTTTTCCAATGAGAAAAAATTTTGGACGGTAATGGTTTACCTTCTTCCAATGAATACAAAACAAACTTAACAGCTCTTTGTTTGTGTGCGGTAAAATAAAAATGAAGCCGGCAATTTAATAATGCTTCATCAGTTTCTATGGGAAAAAGAAGGCCGATATAATGTCCCCGATAAGGCTTGCTAATCCAGCGCTGGCCTATGTTACTGTTTAGTTCAAAGTTTTTTGTAACGTTCATTGCCAGCGCCGGCGAATCGCTGTTTATGTTTAATTGTTTCAGCAAAATTTGGAGTATATTAAAATAAGTGTGCAACCATTTGGCAGTTCCGTTTTTTTGCAATGTTTTTATAAAATGATCTAACTCGCTTTGCATGATAAAATTATTTTTTAAACCTTGTTTGTCATTTCTTCTATACCCACAAAAATCCCTTCTTCACTTTCTCTCACCGGGTATATTTTTAAAAAGTATCCTTCACCCAGAGTATCTCTGCCATGTGCCAGGCTGAAGCTGTAATGATGCACACAACAAACAATGTTTTCCTTTTTATCCAACTTCCCTTCCGACAATTTTCCTCCGGCATGTGGGCATTTAGAGGAGCATGCTTTTAATCCGGCAGTGGTTTTTGCCAGGCAGATTTTCTTCCCTTCAATATCAATTTCGGTAAGATTGTTTTCAGTGAAAATTAATTGGTCTATGGTGGTGGCAATTTTAATCCATCTGTATTTTTTTTCATGGCTCATCATACATCAGTAAAAGAATTCTGCTTTGTAGGGATATTTTTTTTGATACAAAGTGCGCACATTATTCAAGACGGTCTGGCGTAATCCGGGGAGGTTTGTTTTTTCAATGGCTGAAATAAATACGCAGTTGCCATTGGTTTGTGCCTGCCACTTTGCTTTCAGATCCTCTAGCAATTGTTGCTTCACTTCGGGCTCCAGCCATTCGTCGAAAGTATTTTTTTCGTATTGATCCATTTTGTTGAATATAGTGATAACGGGCTTTTCGAGACTTTTTAATTCCTGGAGTGTTTTATTTACCACTGCCAACTGCTCTTCATATTGAGGATGCGAAATATCCACTACGTGTAATAAAATATCCGCCTCGCGTACCTCATCAAGGGTGCTTTTAAAACTTTCTATAAGATGATGAGGAAGTTTTCTTATAAACCCAACCGTATCGCTCAGGAGAAATGGCGTATGCCCCAGTACTACTTTTCGCGTAGTGGTATCTAATGTCGCAAACAATTTATTTTCCGCAAATACATCGCTCTTACTCAGCAGGTTCATGATGGTTGATTTACCCACGTTGGTATAGCCCACCAGCGCCACTCTTATAAATTCCCCTCTCTCTTTTCTTTGAGTAAATGCCTGCTTATCTATTTCAGAAAGGCGTTTGCGCAAGAGGCTGATTTTATCTTTTACGATACGCCTGTCGGTTTCAATTTCTGTTTCACCCGGTCCGCGGCTTCCTATGCCTCCGCCCTGCCTTTCAAGGTGTTTCCACATTCCTTTTAACCGGGGCAAAATATATTGATATTGCGCCAGCTCCACCTGCACTTTTGCCTGCGCTGTTTTTGCCCGTGCGGCAAATATATCCAGGATCAGATCGCTTCGGTCAATGGTGATTACCTTCAATTCTTTTTCGATATTGCTTATTTGCGAACCGGTAAGCTCATCATCAAAAATTACAAGCGATACGTTTTTTCTTGCGGTATAATTTTTTATCTCTTCCAGCTTTCCTTTTCCCACAAAGGTTTTGCCGTCTGCACGATCTAATTTTTGAATGAAAGTTTTAATGGTAGTAGCGCCCGCGGTTTCAGCCAGAAATGCCAGCTCATCGAGGTATTCTTTGGCGAGTTGCTCGGATTGGCCTTGCTGAATTACGCTGACCAAAACGGCATTTACCTGGTTGTTGTAATTTATCTTTTTTTCGATCAATAGAGAATGATTTACGACAAAACTAATTAATCCCTTTTTGAAAATGATTTATATCTCATTTTCAAAAAATGCCATTAAAATAAATTGGAAGGGAATTATAATCCGCTAAGGGTAAGCCCAATCTGGTATAATTTCATGTCGGGGCCGGCTCCGTCTTTTAAAACATTATTAAGCTGGTAAGTACCAAAGAGTGAAAGAATTCCATAACCGATTCTGCCTGTGGCTGTAAACCGCGTGCCATTGATAAATCGTTTGCTGTTTTCTTTTTCAGTATAGGAATTGGTAAGATTATTATTTTTATCCTGTAATGCTTTTCCTTTGGTATGAGCATTTATGAGGGTACCCACTTTAACCCCCAATGCGGCTTTAAAACTTTTATTAACGTTGGAAGGTTTGGAAGTAAGTCTGAATTCCAAGGGAACTTCGAGATAGCTTGTGGCCAGTTTGTATTTCTTAAAATGATTGGTGGAATCCAAAGCTCTGAAAGGTATTAAAGTGGAAGGTGCTTTTAAATCCACCTCCATTTTCTTAAAAGTAATATTACTGGTGCTGATGCCGAGCCCGAATCCAATGCTGTATTTAGGAGAATTTCTGAATGGCTTGTCCAGCATGAAGTAAGCGTTAAAACCACGTGAAAACCCGCTTTGATGGCTGCTAATACTATCAGGCATTCCACTCCAATGGTCAGATGAAAGTTGTATCATTAAATGATCGCCGGGGCGATTAGGTAATTGTATGGTTTTGGTATTTGCTGCTTTTGTTGCTGTTGTTGTGAACGTGGAATCCTGTGAAAAAGCTAACGTAAAAAACAAACAACCGGCAACAATAAAAACAATTTTCTTCATAAATCTTGTTAAGTTGGCAAAAGTATTTGTTACATGGTTAATGAAAGGTTAAAGAAGCAGTAAAGGAAGCTGCATCAGCGCGACTGCAAAAGGAGTATTTCTTCTATCATTTTTCTTTCATTACTAAGCCTCGGCACTTTGTGCTGCCCCCCTAATTTACCTTTAGTTTTTAGCCAGTTATTAAAACTTCCTTTTTTTAAACTGTGGACAATAGGAAGGCGGAGGGCAATATTTTTATACCGCTTTGCTTCGTAATCGCTGTTGATTGTTTTTAAAGCAGCATCCAGTTCAAAAGTAAAGGCGGACAAATCGTTAGGCGCGTCTTCAAATTCTATCAGCCACTCATGCGCGCCATTTTCATTTTCGCTGAAGTAAATAGGGGCGGCCGTGTAGTCATTTACAATGCAGCCCGTTTTAGCAGAAGCTATTGCAATAGCATTATCTGCATTGTCCACAATTACTTCTTCGCCAAAGGCATTCATGTAGTGTTTTAGTCTTCCGGTAACTTTTATTTTAAAAGGCCGTAATGAAGTAAACTGTATGGTATCTCCAATGAGATAACGCCAAAGGCCGCCATTGGTGCTTATTACAAGGGCATAGTTCTTATTGAGTTCTACGTGCTTAAGCCCTATGGTTTTTGGGTTCGATTTTTTATATTCTTCCGGAGGAAGAAACTCATAAAAAATGCCATGATCCATAAACAAAAGCATTCCTTCATCGTCCGGCATATTTTGCGCAGCAAAAAATCCTTCGCTTGCGTTATAAGTTTCAAGGTAATTAATGGGCGTTCCGATCAGGTGATTCAACTGCTCTCGGTAAGGGGTAAACGAAACTCCGCCATGAATATATAGTTCCAGGTTGGGCCATACTTCTTTCAATGTTTTTTTACCAGATATTTCGAGGATGCGTTTTATTAAAATAATGGTCCAGGTGGGCACTCCTGCCAATGAGGTTACATTTTCCTGGATGGTATTTTGCGCCAGCTTTTCTATTTTACTTTCGCATTCGTCCAGTAAGGCAATGCTAAGGTCCGGAGTTCTTATCCATTGGCCCCAGAAGGGTGTGTTCTGCATCAGCACTGCGCTCAGGTCGCCATATTGAATGTCTTCATGCAATGTGTTTACCTGGTGGCTTCCGCCCACTACCAGGCTTTTCCCGGTAAGCAGGTCGCTATCGGGGAAGTTTTTATAATAATTGGTCAGTACATCTTTAGAAGCTTTAAAATGAATTTCTTTCAGGCTCTCTTCGCTTATAGGAATAAATTTACTTTTATCTGAAGTAGTACCACTGCTTTTTGCAAACCAATTTATGGGGGTGTTCCACAGAATATTTTCTTCGCCCTTCATCATTCTGTTGATGTAAGGTTTTATGTCGTCATATTCATGAATAGGTACTCTCTTTTTGAAATCTTTTACAGTAAAAAGTTTGTGAAAAGAATACTTTCTTCCAAATTCGGTGTACTGTGCCTGCGTTATCAAATGCTGTAATACATTCCTTTGTGCAGAAGCAGGGTAGCTTATCCAATTCTGCACACCCCAAAGGCGCATTCGTGCCAGGCGTGATATGATGGGGCTAAGGAGTTTCAATTTTTATTGTATAAATGGTTAATTGGTTGAATGGTTAATTGTCTAAATTGCTGAGGTTCCTTTTTCCTAAAGAACTATTCCCTAATTCTGTTTTAGATGCTACCGCAAGTAAAGTTAATCTACTTCTTAAGTCATTAGGATGCTACCATTAATCAACTTATTTCATGGCGTCTGTATGCAAATAATCTTTTCTCTTTAATTCAAAATTCCTTCCCAGGTATAAACGACGAACCTGTTCGTCTTTTGCCAGTTCTTCTGCGGTACCGTGTTTAAAAATTTTTCCTTCAATCAGCAGGTAAGCACTGTCGCAAATGGATAAGGTTTCATTTACATTGTGATCGGTAATCAGGATGCCTATATTTTTATATTTCAATTTGGTAACAATCGTTTGAATGTCTTCAACCGCTATGGGGTCAATGCCGGCAAAGGGTTCATCCAGTAAAATAAATTTCGGATCTACGGCAAGCGCCCGTGCAATTTCGGTTCTTCTTCTTTCGCCGCCACTTAACAGATCGCCGTTGCTTTTACGAACATGGTCAAGATTAAATTCTGAGATCAATGATTCCAGTTTTTCTTTCTGATCTCTTTTAGAAAGTTTCGTCATCTCCAGTACGGCTGCAATATTATCTTCAACGGTTAGTTTTCTGAAAATGCTGGCTTCCTGTGGCAAATAGCCCAATCCCATTTGCGCCCTTTTATACATGGGCAATTTGGTAATATTGATCTCATTCAAAAATACATCTCCATCGTTTGGTTTCACCAGACCCACCACCTGGTAAAAAGAAGTGGTTTTGCCTGCGCCATTAGGGCCCAGCAAGCCTACAATTTCTCCCTGCGATACTTCAAAAGAAACTTTATCGTTCACGGTTCGCTTGCCGTAAAGTTTTGTGAGGTCCCTGGCAAAAATAGTCTGGTTCAAAAAATAAGTTTCGACAAAAATACGCAAATAGGATTTACTAATGGTGAAAGGTGAATGGCGAATTGTCAAACATCAATGATAGATTTATTTGGAATTTAAGTTGTCAGGGTTTCCTGTTGTTCCTCATTCAGGGCTATTTTGATTGCCGGATTTATTTATAATGGCAAGCCGGAAACATTAGAAAATCCTCATTATCCATTCACACAACATTGCCATTGATATTGATTCACCATTTACCCTTCACGAATCTGAAATCATCCTATATTCCCAGCACTTCTTTCAGCCTTGCATACCCCGCTTTGCTTACTGGTAACCTGGCACCGGTATTCAATAATACCAAATGACTGTCTTTTTCATGAACATCTATGCGGGTTATCATTTGTGTGTTTACCATATAAGAGCGATGGATTCTTGCAAAATGAAATGCGCTTAAAGATTGTTCAAAAAAATTCATGGTACGCTTTTTCAAAAAGCTCCCATCCGTGGTAATAATTTTTACATAATCATCTGCGGCTTCGAGGTAATGGATCTGATTTACGGGTATTATTTTTATTTTATTTCCATCCTTTACCACCACACGGTTTTGCTGTGCCGGTGATTGCGCAGCGGTTTCTATAGCCTTTTGTATTTGTGGAGAACTTTGTTGTTGCTGATATTTTTGCACCGCTTTATCAAACCGCTCTTTACTAAAAGGCTTCAATAAATAATCTATGGCGTTTATTTCAAAAGCCTTTATAGCAAATTCATCAAAGGCGGTTGTGAAAATAACTGCCGGCGGATCTTCTATAAGTTCCAGCATTTCAAATCCATTTATTTTTGGCATTTGAATATCCAGAAAAATAAGCCCAGGCTGGTATTGCTGAATGCCTTTTATTCCTTCAAAACCATCATTGCATTCTGCTACCAGTTCTGCTTCGGGATACGACTGCAAATATTCTTTTACAATACTTCTGGCAAGGGGCTCGTCGTCAATAATTATAATTTTCATTATTATACAGTTTGGGGTATTAGTATAGTGGTAATAAAATGATCCTTTTCTTTTTTTATTTGTAGAAGATCGTGCCTTGCAAATAAAAGAAACAGTCTTCTTTGTATGGAGGTAAGCCCAAACCCAGTGCCTTTAAGGGGTTGTGAAGTTTCCGGATCAAATGGATTCTGTACCCGGATCTTTAAATTATTTTGCTCTGCAATGGCTTCCAGTTGTATCAGCACTTCTCCTGTGGTATCGTACAGTCCAAATTTGATAGCATTTTCCACCACCGGTTGTAAAAGCAATACGGGCAATTTATATTTCAGCACGGCATCATCATAAATGATACGGGTTTGAAGGCGATAGCCAAATCTCACTTTTTCTATTTCGAGATATAGCTGCAAATATTGCAATTCCTCTTCAAGGGTATTCCATTGGTGTTCGTCTTTTTTTAAAGTGCCGCGCAAAAAATCACTTAGCTGATGAATCATATGTCTGGCTTTTTCGGGATTGGTGGCAGTAAGAGCGCTTATGGAATTTAAACTATTAAATAGAAAATGTGGCTGTAGTTGTTGCCTTAGCTTGAACAATTCTGCTTCTTTTGAAATTTTTTCAGCCTCTGTTTTGCGGTTGTCCATTTCTCTTTGTTCCTGCTGGCTGTACCACAATAAACTAAACATACTCATACTGCTTATTAATAAAAAGCCCGCGCCAAACCTGATGCTCCACGATGCGCGAATGAATTGAAAATAAGGATCGCCTTCTTTTAAGATGATCCATAATGCGGCCTGCAAAACCAGTAGCCACAAAAAGCTGGCACTAATGCTTAATACCAGTATGTACCCATATTTTTCACGGCGCGGCAAATAATATTTCATGTTGTTGCTGATGAACAGGCAACTGATTGCCAGAAGCAAATTGCTCAGGATGCTGTCAATAATGGCATGGGTATCATCAATATTTAATTGCCCCAGGATAATGTATTGCAGCACCATCCACATCAGCCACCACGCAGAGAAAAAAAGCCGTAAACGCTTGTCAGATAAAATAGAATTAACCAAACAGGGAATTTTAATTCATTAAAAATGTTTTTTGCAAACAAGCTTTGTGCAAATGCCTGGCGTGGTCATTGATGAGCCTGATGTAATCTTCTGCGTTTTCTTCCTCATAAATCCTTGAATATAATTCAGCGCCATCAATCAGTTCATTCAGCGGATGCAATTCTGATACATCAATGAATTTCCAGTGAACGGGTTTTTGCTGACTGTTAAAAAAATTATCCTCTTCTCTGTCGCCTGTTATTCTTGCTTTTTGAAAAGCGTGCATATCGTCTTCAGCATACACGAGCCTCAACTGTTCATCAAATTGCGGGGTATGATTTCCTTCTCCGCAAATGATCCTGTAAATAATTTTTGCAAGGTACCATTTCATATACGTGAGTTTATGGGGTGAGGAATTTTATTAGGCGGATTATAGAGCACGGATTATAGAACACGAATTTTGAACACGAATTACACGAATTCACCTCCTTTATGACGAAACAAATTCGTGTAATTCGTGCATAAAATTCGTGTTATCATTTAATTCGTGTTATTATTTAATTAATAATTAGATACTTCAATACCCCCAAACACGCAAGCGCCTTTTAGCAGAATGGTTTTATCAGCGTCCGGAATAATGTTATTTAAACTGCGTTTATCTTCTATGCCGCCAAACAGGGCGGTTACTTCGTTTTTAACATCCCAATTGGAGGGGATAATTATTTTTGTACCTCCAAATACATTGTTCACTTCCAGTACCACAGGATGCTGAATGTCAGCCTGTAAAAAATTAATTTCGGTGCCGCCCATGAAACTTACTATTTCGCCCCCTTTGAAATTTTTGGACAATATCTTTTTTTTAACCCCGCTAAATACCGCATTTATAGTTACATATTCGGCATTATCGCTTGCCCCGTTTATTTTATTTTCATTCATAAAATTGGATGGGTAAGCGCCCGTTGCCTGATCTGTTTTATTTTCATATCGGCCGCGCCGAAAATTACAACCCCGCTTTGGCCGTAAAATAAATACCAAACCAATGGCTATAAGAATCACCGGGACTATATAATTATGAAAATCAATTCCGGGCACCGAGTTGTCAATCAAAAAAACAGTACCAATAAGGATCATAATAAATGAACCTGGGTTGTGAAACTTACTTTTGATTCCGGTTAGCAGGCCTATGGCTATTAAAAGCACGGGCCAGGTAAAGAGCCAGCCGGGTATGGGAGCGCCCATTTTATAAGCCAGTAATAATAGCCCCGCGGCTAACAATATGAGGCCGCTCCAGATTCTTGAGCTGCTCATTCTCCTGTATTCGGGTTGGTTATTTTGTTCCATAAGAAGGGAATTTTTATTTATTTATTTAATAATACAAATGTATATCCCATATTCATTCAGTAAAAGAAGGTTTAGGCTGAGAAGGGTAAAAGGTCGGTGAACAGGGAGAAATCGTCGGTAAAAAAATAATAATTTTTTTTTTAAATAATCTAACAATGCTTTTTGGGGTTATAAGGCAGGAGTTTTATATTTTTGTTGGTATGGTTATAAAGTCAACCGCTAACATATTTGCCCTGATTGTATTCTGTATGGCCTTTTCAATAAGTGCCAGAAGCCAGATAAGAATTGACAGTAATTTTATAAAGCATGTAGATACTTTTTTTATAAAATCATCGGATACTGTTTTTATAAAACCTGTGGATACGTTATTGCGTATCAAAAATTTTAGCCCCTATTTTACGCTTCATGTAGATTCTACATTGGATTATAATTTTGAGATCAATAAGGATCCGAGCCAGTATTATTGGTTTTTAAAAAATTCTCCGGTAGGGCTAAGGATCAACAAAGACAATGGCAGATTACATTTTAAGGCAGAAAAATCTTTCTTTTTATCCGGAAAATTAAAATATGACCAGGAATATAAAGTGCGCCTCGGTGTACAGAATCTTGACAATGAAAATGACAAATTAGATACCACCTTCACTTTGCTTTTTTACAATACGGATATTATCGCTTCAAAAATAAAACCCACGGTAGGCACAGATCTTAATATTGAGGAAGGCGATACTTTGAGTTTTAAATTGCAATGCGAGGACGGAAGTTTCCCCATGGAATCCATTACCTATTTCAGCAATTATCCCATTCGCTCTCTTACGCTGGTGGCGCATTGCGGCGATGACTTTACCTGGGTGGCCCCTTATGATTTTATAAAAGATGACGAAAAAGTAAAACAAAAAGAACTCATTGTTAAGTTCGTTGGTGTTGATAAATTTTTTAACCGCGATACGGCTACAGTAAGTATCATTGTAAATCAAAGTATCAATTATCCGCAACGGTTGCTTGAGTATAATACCATATATAGAAACATTGAAACCTACATTATACAACTGAAAAGCACCTTTCGCATTTTAGACAAAAAAGTAAGAACTACTAAAAATACCAGGACTACATTTGATCTCACTTCGGCATCTACGGCACTTGGCGGCACCATTTTTTCATCATTGCCGGGCGACAATGGCAAAACCACCGGAAAAATTTTACCGAGTGTGGGAGTAGCTCTTATACCGGTGAAAGAAGCCGCAGCGCCCAATAAAAATTATGAGCAGAATTCTGCATCCCTGGTAAGAAGTGATATTAAAAGGCTGCAATATTTACTTACCGATAATTTACTTCTTGGTGATAAAGACTCAGATATTATTAAAAAAACAGCCAAGCTTAAAGAAGAATTGAAACAGGTGCAGCTTCAATTGATAGATGTGCCAGTGGTAGAGGAAGCTTTTAGTTCTGAAGAACTGGATGAATATTTTAATAACCCGAAAGTGAATAAGAAATACAGGTTAAAGGAAAAATAAAAAAACTTTTTTTAAAAGTGGGGTGTAAGGCGGGATTATTTATGGATGCAGAAAATGTTCGATTAAGGGAAATAATTTCTGCGGCTCTTCTACCTGCGGATTATGACCTGATTTTTCAAACATAACAAACTTTGCCTGCGGGCAATATTCTTTATACTTTACCATCATTGCCGGAACCGCTACCCGGTCGTATCTTCCGCCATAAATAAGAACAGGCATTTTTAAAGTTTTCAATTCTTTTCTGAAATCAAAATTCCCTATATCGCTGCCTACGATAAAATCTCCGTCCTTGCCCACCATTTGATAATATAATTTTGAATTAAAGGAATTAGGATAAGGCTTTTGCCCGCGGCTTAAAAAGTTAGTTGGATTATAAGCATACAAAAAACCATAAGGCACTTTTGCATACAATTCCTGGTGTTTGGCGTCGCTGGAAACGGCTCCCTGTTCGCGAATAATCATCAAAGAATCCCAGACTTCAGGATAGTTGGTTTGAATTTCATGATTGCTGTTGTCATCATTTTTTTGCCACATAATAAAGCTGTGAAAAGTATTGGCAAGAATAAGATGGCTAACTCTTGATGGGTATTTTAAAGCATAACCTTGCGCTACGAGGCCTCCGTAAGAATGCCCAAGCACATTTAATTTATCGAGATGCAGCGCCGTTCTTAATCCTTCAATATCTTCAATATCACGCTCAAGGGAATATTCTTTTACCTCCTTTGCCGTGTCGCTTTTGCCGCGGCCAAACGCATCAAAATAAATAATTTGGTTATCTTTTGCCAGCGAATCAAAAGCACGATAACCGGGATGTGCCCCACCCGGGCCTCCGGGAATTATAATCAGCGGATCGCCTTTGCCCACAAGCACTACATATAATTTTGCACCATTTACGGTTATGTATTTTCCGGCTGTATAGCTATCAGGGAAGTTTTGGGCATCTGCTGAAAATTGAAGAAGTATAAAAGCAAGTATCAATAATATTTTCATCGTTACAATTAATTTTTTAAAAATTAAAGTTAATTGAAAAAATAATTGATGCATAAGCAGAAAGAAAAAGTAGCTTCTTTTTTATTGAGGATTGAGAGGATTGAGGGTTGATTTTCATTTCAATGTAATACACCTTACCCTTAAGGGTTTCATTCATCCACCTTGGGCTACGGGCTATGAAATTTAGTTGATTTAAAAGAGTTATCAAATCCGGGTGAGTAGCCGCGTTAAGAAAATGCTAATGCTTTTTAGTCCTTAAACTATTACAAACAATTCCATTCTATTATTATAAGAACGAACGAAATAAACATTGATAAATAAAATTGAAATCATGAAAAATTTATTACTCTGTCTTATAATTATTACCGGTTTTGCCGCTTGCAATAGCAATCAAAAATCGGATACGCAAAACCGGGATATACAATTGCTGACAGATTCAACGGTTTATACCAACAGCAATATTTACTCTGATACGGCTGCTACCGCGAAAATTGCACAAACTTCCGAGAAGATCTCTACAGCACCGAAAGCTGTTGTAAGATCGAAACGTTCAGTAAATGTTCCCGATAGAAAAGCAAGTGCTTCTCCGGTTTATACCTATGATAACACAACTCCTCCGGTAGTAAATCCTACCGTGGCAACTCCTCCGGTGGTTACCAATTCCGGTGGCACAGAAAATTCAGGCACTGTTGGCTCAGGTGGCAATTCAAACACAGGAACTGCCACAACCATTCCGCAGCCCGCAAAAAAGAAAGGCTGGGATAAAGCTACCCAGGGCGCTGTAATTGGTGGCGTAACCGGGGCTGTTGGCGGAGCCGTTTTAAGCAAGAAAAAAGGATTGGGTGCCGTAATTGGCGGAGTGGTTGGCGCTGCCGGTGGTTACATTATCGGCAAGGGCATGGATAAGAAAGACAATCAATTTATCATTGAATAATTATTGAAAAAGTTTTCATGGCAATCTGAACAAAACCCTTTTTCAATTCCTTTTGAGAGGGGGTTTTGTAAATGTCTTTCTTAATAATTTTTCGGGTAAAAGGATATTAATAAATAACTTTATTAAATTAATATAGAGGGCTATTTTAAAAAGAGAAAAAAACTGGCATTGTTTTCTCTTAGAAGTATATTACTAACAAAAATAAATAATTAATTATGACAAATTTAAAATGGATGAAAGGCGTTCTTTCAATTTTTGTGATGCTGATAATACTGGCTTCATGCAAAAGCAACGACAAGACAGAAACCAGGGATATTCAACTATTGACAGATTCCACAGCTTACCGCAATAACACTTTATCTGATACAAGTAGTACGGTAACCAAGCCTGCGGTTATTTCAAATAGTGGCAATATTAAAACTACCCACACGGGTACCACTCATAGGCGCGAAAGCTCAGCAAATAGATCATCAGGAAGCAACAGTTCCAATTCGGGAACCGTTTCTAATAATGGCTCCACAGGTACTCAGGGCACTGAGAAAAAAGGATGGAGCAAGGCGGCCCAGGGCGCTGTAATTGGTGGTGCGGTTGGTGCGGTTGGCGGAGCTATTATCTCTAAAAATAAAGGGACAGGCGCTATAATTGGCGCAGCTACAGGCGCCGCGGGTGGCTATATAATTGGCCGTTCAAAAGATAAAAAGGATGGGAGAGTAAAATAATAATCTAATCTGAAATTTAATTTATAGAACCTCTTCGTGAAAATTCATGAAGAGGTTTTTATTTAATACTTTTTTGCCCTGTCGTATTGCAGGGGCCATTGCCAGTCCACATTTAATTCCTTTGCGGCATGTAATGGGAAATAGGGTTCGCGCAATAACTGCCTCGCCATAATTATTAAATCGGCTTTCTGTTCCGCAAGAATATTTTCTGCCTCTTGTGCTGTGGTAATCAGCCCTACGGCGCTTGTCAAAATTCCGACTTCTCTTTTTATTTTTTCAGAAAAGGGAACCTGGTACAATGGGGCCACCGGGATTTTTTGTTCGTGCGAATTGCCGCCTGATGAGCAATCAATTACATCTACTTCGTTCTCTTTTAAAATTTTGGCGAGAGCCACAGAATCATTTTCATCCCAGCCGCCTTCTACCCAATCGGTTGCCGAAATACGAACGAAAAGAGGCATTTCCGTTTTAATAACAATCCTTATTTCTTTTATTACTTCGAGTAATAATTTTATCCTGTTTTCAAAAGAACCACCGTAAGCATCATTGCGATGATTGGTTACCGGCGACATAAATTCATTAAGTAAATATCCATGAGCCGCATGCAATTCAATGACTTCGAATCCGGCTTCCACAGCTCTTTTGGCTGCACTGGCAAAATCTTTTATTAGTTGCTGAATATCTTCCAGGCTCATTTTTTTGGGTACGGGCTCGCCTTCTTTGAAAGCAATGGCGCTGGGTGCTAAAGTTTGCCATGCCCCTTCCTCTTCTTTTAAAAATTTGCCCCCTTTCCACGGATTGAAATGACTTGCTTTTCTGCCGGCATGCGCTAATTGAATTCCCGGAACCGCATTATGTTTCTTTATAAAATCGGTAATGGGTTTTAGAAAAAAAATGTGGCTATCGTTCCATAATCCCAAATCGTCCGGGGTAATTCTTCCTTCCGGGGAAACTGCAGTGGCTTCTGCGAATACAAGGCCTGCGCCACCCACCGCACGGGTGCCCAAATGTACCAGGTGCCAGTCGTTGGCAAAGCCGTCACCACTTGAATATTGGCACATGGGAGAAACTACGATCCTGTTTTTTAATTCTATGTTTTTAATTTTAAGAGGCTCAAATAGTAAGGCCATAATTTTTATTTTTACTGCGAATTTCCCATCTATTTCCCTTAAAAAAAATTCCTTTAATTTTGCCAGCCTTTAAGGGTTTTAGATTTTAGATTTCGGATTTTTTTGATTGGCAAGTTTGAAATAGTAAACAGGATTTGTAAAAATCTAAAATTTGGAATTATTTTCGGCCCCGTAGTTCAATGGATAGAATAGAAGTTTCCTAAACTTTAGATCCAGGTTCGATTCCTGGCGGGGCTACCAATAAAGGATAGGTTCAAAATATTGAAATTTTTCAGATTTTTTGAAATTCCTAACTCCTTGCTAATCTGGAAGAGACGGACAACTTTATTGATGCAAGAAGTTCGATACTGGTTTCCATCAAAGTGATTTTATCATTCCCACTTATTTTCATTACATACCTTCTTTAGATAGCAAAAGCCCAAGGGCTTATGCTATTTCTTAAATTTCATACATGGTTTATTCCAATGCATTTTAATATATTTTACTACCCTGCAAAATCGAACCAGAATAATTAACTGGCAAACCGTTTTAAAATTTAATAAGACATTCAGGATTGCAATTGAAATGAAATATTGAAGAGGAAATATAAGACTCTAAATATTTATCCCCCAAGATAGAACTCGCGATAAAGTCCAAAAGTTTTATTTGCATGCATTTGATAAGAATCTTTTTTGATATTCTTTAGGCACCAGATTCAAATATTTTTTAAAGTGCCTGTAATAATTTGACAGGTTTTCAAAACCACTCAGATAGCCGATCTCAGAAATATTGTAATTATTTTCAATTAATAATCTACAGGCATGACTAATTCGGACTTCGGTCACATAATCGGAAAATGTTTTTCTAGTATGTTGTTTGAAGTAACGAGAAAAAGAAGCAGTACTCATATTGAATTTGATTGCAATTTCTTCAAGATAAATTTCTTTTGTATAATTTGACAATATAAATTGGAGAACACTATTGATCTTGTTTGTATCTTTAGCATTACTGTTAATAAATTCTTTAGTCAAGATTGATTTTAAGTCTTGGCTGGTTGATAGACCAACTAAAATATTCAGCAAACTTATCAGGCGCTTATCTGGTGATTCATGTTTCATCGCAAATAATATTTGCTTTACATAATTATTCGTCCTGCCATGAACCTCTAATCCTAATGATGACAACTCTAGTAAATTGCGAACCGATGTCATTTCCTGTAGATCGAAAAATTGTTTTCCAAAAGCGTCTTCTGCAAAATGAATGAAAATGGATTCAGAAAAGGCATCCTCTTTTTTATAATAATCCTCGCTATTTCTAAATAGATGAGGAACATTGGGGCCTATGAAAATAAGATCACCACCTCGAAAAGAGTGAACGTTGTCGCCAATAAACCTTGTGCCCTGCCCTTCGTTAATTAATACTAATTCATATTCTTTATGGAAGTGCCAGGGCTTATCAAAATATTTACATTCCCAGGAAAGGTATAAAAATGAGTTATTTTTAGATAAGGGAAGCTGCTGGAATGTTGGCTGCATTTTTCGTTCGATTGTTTTGTTTAAAAAGCAAGGATGTTAAAAAAGTATACACTTTAGCAATATTATGAAATATTTAATTGGTATTAACCCGATATTTTTGTATTGGAATTTATTTACGAAATTAAATTGCTTGTATTATGAACATTATTTTAACTCTAAGGCGAATTTCCGGAATACTCCTTACTACTATTTTAGTATTTTTCGTCCCCGGAAAAATAAATGCGCAGAATGTAAAAGAAATTACCGGAATTGTTAGAGGTAGCAAGGGCGAATTGCATAATGTATCGGTTACCCTAAAGAACAATCCCAACTTGGGGACAACGACAAATACAAACGGAAGATATTCAATTAAAGCTTCTGAAAACAACACCCTTGTATTTACTTCTATTGGATATAACACTGTTGAGATACCTGTTAATGGGCAAGCGACAATTGATGTGACCATGTTGGAAACTAATGTTGGCCTAGATGAAGTAGTGGTTATTGGATATGGTACGCAAAAGAAAGTGAATGTAATAGGGTCGGTTTCGACTATTACAAGCAAGGAGCTCATAGCTTCTCCCGTTTCCAATATTACCAATGCTTTAGCAGGGCGGCTCCCCGGAGCAATTGTTCAGCAGTCAAATGGTCAACCTGGCAGCGATGGTGCCTCCATTTTAATCAGAGGCCTTGCAACGCTCGGCAATAATGAGCCATTAGTTGTCGTAGATGGTATCCAGGGAAGAGATATTAACTCGATTAACGTTAATGACGTTGAAAGCATCAGTGTTCTTAAAGATGCTTCTGCTGCAATATATGGTGCCCGATCTGCGAATGGTGTTATTCTCGTAACTACAAAACATGGGAAAGAGGGTACTCCTGTTTCAGTAAATTATTCATTTTATGCAGGATGGCTTTCGCCAACGCAACTGCCCAAGATGGCAGATGCTGCTACCTATGCACAAATGATTCATGAAATGCAATCGTACCAAGGTGTCGCTGAACCCAACATGCAATTTTCATTAGATGATATTGAAAAATATAAATCAGGTAAATATCTTTGGACGCATCCTAACACAAATTGGTTTGATGCTGCACTTGCCAAAAACAGCCACACGCAAAGCCATGACATAGCTGTAAGTGGCGGAAGCAAATCAGTCAATTATTATTTTTCTTTTGGTACACAACAAGATGATGGCATATTTAAAAATTCTGCAACATCATTTAACCGGTATAACGTAAAAGCGACTATAGATGCAAAAATCAATAATTATCTAACGCTTGGATTTAACTTTAGTGGTTCGCAAGAGGATAGAAATTATCCTTCAACTGATGCAGGGTTTAATTTTGAAGGGGCTTTAAAAAGTCTTCCCACTTCGCCTGCATATTATCCGAATGGTTTACCGGGGCCAGATATAGCGTATGGTCAGAACCCCGTTGTATCCTCAACTTCCCAAACAGGTTTTAATGATAGTAAGAGATACAGGCTTAACAATATCTTTAGTGCTTCACTCAAAGTTCCTGGTATTACGGGTTTAACATTATCAAGTTATTTTGCGTACGATGTAAACCTTGGCCAACAGAAATTATTTCAAAAACCATGGATACTTTACCAACTTGATGAGCCGGCATATCTTGCCGCAGGTAATACGGGATCTGAAGATGGATCAGCTTTTCTCATAGGAACTCCGAAAGGAACGAACGATCCTTTTTTACGAGATTCTTATGATGATGCCAACACTAAGACCTGGAATATAAAAGCGGATTATACAAGGTCAATAGGCAATCACAATATAAGTGCATTTATTGCTTATGAAGCTTCAGAATACGAGGGGAAAGGAATTGATGCGTTCCGCCGTTATTTTATAAGTGACCAATTACCTTATTTATTTGCCGGTGGTGATGCAGAAAAAGATAATTCTGAATTTGTTGAAATAGATTCTCGAATCAATTATTTTGGAAGAGTTAGCTATAATTACAAAGAAACTTATTTGTTTCAATTTTCTTTGCGCCGCGATGGATCATTGAGGTTTTCCAAAGAAAGCGGGCGTTGGGGAAATTTCCCAAGTGTTCTCGCGGGATGGAATATATCTAAAGAAAAATTCTGGCAGAATCATGTAAAGTTTGCAAACTTTTTTAAACTTAAAGCATCATGGGGCCAACTCGGTAACGACCTTGTTGCTCCGTTTCAATACCTGTCTTCTTATTCATTAAGTACTGGCTATGTTTTAGGATCTGGTCGCGTGTACTCTGCAGGACTTAGCCAACTCGGTGCCAGCAACCCTAACATTACGTGGGAAGTGGCGAATGTTTATAATGCAGGATTTGAATCGTTGCTTTTTGATAACAAAGTCACCTTGAATGCGGATTTCTTTTACCAAAGACGTAATAACATTCTTGTAAAAAGAAATGCATCCGTACCAGATTTTACGGGTATTCAATTACCTGATGAAAACTATGGTGTTGTTGACAACCTGGGGTTTGAAGTTGTATTAGGGTATGCAGACCGTAGCAGGAATTTTTCTTATTCGGTGAATGGCAACCTTGCATTTGCCCGCAATAAAGTTATAAATTTCGATGAACCTGCAAAACAGGTTCCATGGCAAGTGCTTACCGGTCATCCCCAGGGATCCCAGTTATTATATAAAGCCATTGGAATTTTTAAAGATGATGAAGAAATAAGCAAGACGCCACATGTGGATGGTGCTATTCCGGGTGACATTATTATCCAGGATTATAACCATGATGGTATTATCAATGACGACGATAGGGTAATCTTTCCTAAAACGGTAAACCCTGAAATTACATTCGGCTTCAATTTCAATTTGAGATATAAAAATTGGTCACTTAACGGACTTATCCAGGGTTCTGGAAACGCAATGCGACTGGTGTATGCACAATTGCAAGGCCTGGCGGG